>CAZANF010000048.1:0-11332 GCA_964486425.1 uncultured Spirochaeta sp.
ATAACCCGGCTCCAGTGCAGATCACCCAGCCCGGCAGGAAGCGGCGGCGCTGTGGATCGATTGGAATCATCCGTAAGACCGGGAGGAAGATGCATCAGCAGGACTTTCGGCAGATCCGCGGGAAGCAGTGCAAAAAACTGCGGTATTGCACCTGGGATGTTCCAGTACAAGCTGTCGATAATTACTGCTTCGGCAGAATCCGGATCACCTTCATATGCCGCCGCAGCAGCCTGAGCCGTCTCTGCGGCTGTACCGTGCAGACGCCGGAGCAGCTGCGGCGCAGCCTCAGTCAAAAAAAGGTTGAAAAGGAACCCTCCTGAGACCACAGGTGTTTTTTCTGCCGTTGCGGGCTCACACAGTAACATCACTGCGGCAGTTCCCAGGTATACCCGGCCCATTCCGAATCGGATTCATGAATACGCAGTTCCATTCTCTCCGGGATTTGCGAACTCAGCTGCTGTATTCCGGTGGTCAGGCGTTGTGCAAGATAACGGGACAGCTGCTCCAGCGAGGGCGGCACATCAGCAAAAAAGGGTAGATCGTTCAGCAGCACATTATCTATCTTCGCCAGTTCTGATTCCAGGATACGGCACATCGCTGCAATATCCACAGCATACCCATGGGAATCCAGGTCCGAGGTGAAGCAGATCCATTCAACCTGATACGGGTGACTGTGCGGATCCTGTTCCCCGGGTCCTGCGGACGGCAGATAATGACGGGCTCGCAATGGGCGTGAAACACCAGCACTGAACATATTTATCCTCCTCTATGGCGACAACACAATCTGCAGCACCGGTTCGGTATGCTCATCTGCCAGCTTGAATGCTGCGGCACAATCCTCCATGTCAAACCGGTGAGTGATGAATCGAGCGGGATTAAGCTCGCGAATAAGATCCCATACCAGCTCGAAGCGCCGCTGCTTGCTCCAGCTGCCGGAGGCCTCCGCGCCGACATGCGAGACCTGGCTGGATACCATTCGCAGACGACGCCGGTGAAACTCGTGCCCCAGGGGCAGCGATACTAAGGTATCCCCGTACCAGCTCGCAACGACAATCCTGCCTTCATGCCGGCAAAACGGCAAAGCCGCTGCCAGGGCCGACGGGGATCCGGCGGTATCCACTACCGCATCAGCCTGACCTGCATCCGGCATCCCGGCCGAAAAATCATCCGGATGCACCGCATGAATCCCCTCGCCCCGGGAAAAACTCCGGCGCATGGGGTCGGGCTCAACAGCGGTTACCTGCGCCCCGTTCTTCCGGAGAAGTATGGCAGTCAGCAGACCGATAACCCCCTGTCCCAATACCGCGACCCGTTCGCCCAGGCGCGGATGGGTATCATGCACAATAGAAACCGCCGTCTCCATGGAGGCCAGAAATACGGCATTATCGGTAGAGATATCTGCAGGAACCGGTATACACTGCACCGGGTGTATACGAAACATATCCTGATGGGGATAAAACGCAAATACCCGGGAACCTGCCGCCGGTGAATCCACTGTATCCGTGTCGTCCATAACCTCTGCGAGGTTTATGTAGCCATATGCAAAGGGATATCGCAGTTCTTCGGCAAGACCCTTCAGGGTGTCGGTATTCAACGAAGGCATGCTGCCGCGGTACGCCAGCAGCTCACTGCCTGCACTGAGTCCCATAAGCAGCGACCGGCACAGCAGCCCCTCTCCGTGCAAGGCAACATCCTTTGTACGAATCTCCACTGTCCGGGAGGCGATAAACTCCACGCAGCGAGCCTTCATGGATTCAGCTCTCAAAACGCATCCTCCATACAATATCCTCACCATACCGTTCCAGCGATATGGTTTTACCGCGCAGGGCGTCCGAAAGCTGTCGCAGCCCCAAATCTCCGACAGCAGAGCGTCCGCGGCCGATAAGGATCGGAGCACTTACCAGAACAAGCTCATCCACCATCCGCTGCCGGAACAGGGAAGTGATCAGGCGACAGCCGCCCTCTACCAGTATTGAACCGATCCCCATTTGCCCCAGCTGGTCGCGAATATCATGAAGATCCAGCTGCTCGCCGTTTGCAGATGCATACAGCAGGGTTACCCCGTGCCGGGAAAGGGTTGCCAAATGTTCATGTGTATGGGATTCCGCCAAATCGCTGCGAACACAGAGTACTGTTGGAACATCCCCGGCAGACTGCACAAGCTGTGATTCAACAGGGATGCGGGCGTTTGAGTCCAGAATCACCCTGATTGGAGAAGAGCCTGGAACCCGTCGGCAGGTGAGCATGGGGTCGTCTGCAAAAACCGTTCCGATTCCGACCATAATTGCATCCGAGCCGGCTCGCAGTGAATGGGCAAGATCCAGGGTCTCTGAGCCGGATATCCATTGGGAATCCCCGGTTACCGTCGCAATACAACCGTCGATGCTTTGGGCAAAGGTCACAGTGAATCGTGGTAAGGATGACATACCGCGAATATACTCATATCATGTCGCAGCGTCTGCTTTACAGATCGGGAAATCATACCTATAGTTGCATACATGAGCAGAAGATTACCGGCACATCTGTTGCTGCTCCTGTACATCAGCTGTACCGCGACGGGGCTGAGCGCACAGCAGCATCCGGACTGGATTCCCGCCCGTCCGGACGATGAGGCCGAGCCCGAAGCGGACAGCACCCTTACCACCTCTGCCCAAACAATACTCACTGTTCAGGCCCAGTCTGCCGAGGCAGACATGCAGCTTGAGGCGATCAATGGAATACGAGAGTTAATAAACCTGGGGAATATCAGCGCCGATGATCCGGGAGCAATAGAGATTCTTTACCAGATAGCAGCACAATCTTTCCTGCAGACTGAGCGTCCTGCTGCAAATCGCTTGTCGGTACGGCTGCAGGCCATTCAAGCCCTCGCTCTTGGAGGCCGTGCAGCGGCACCGCATCTGTTTTCAATAATCCAGAGGGACCCTGACCCAACCGCCGCTGCAGAGGCTGCGTATGCACTATCCGGACATGATATCAATCTTGACAGTCAACGGATTATAGCCGAACGACTGCGAGTTGACCGGCTCACCAGTCCGAACGACCGTCTGGCGCATTCCCTGCTCCTGTTGGTCCTGCAGAAGGCAAAAACGGGATATCTTACTGATCAACTGATTGACGAGATCATCCGTGTGCATTCCGGGCCGTATATACGAAATGTAAAACTGATTTCGGCTCAGATACTGCAGATACTAAGCGACAAAGACTAATCTATCGAGGTATAGGAATCATGATTCAGTCGCGGACTCTGACCCTGCTCGTTATCCGGCAGCAGTTCGCGGGCCATGATCTCGGCGATACACTCAATTGCCTGGGATACATATGTCTCATCCTGAATCTTCTGCCGGAACTCCTGCAATTGCTGTTCACTCAAAATAGTTTCCCCAGGTTGTACCATTGCTACCAAGCTCCTTGAAACGCATCCGGATAGTGACATACTCCGGTATGAGATCCGATATGAATTACATCAAATCGTACACTGCATTGCCGCAATTGCGGATTTTCATACAGAAACACCTGAGCGGTTCTAATAATCCTCTGCTGCTTTAAAAGGGAGATTGAATGTGCCAAATCCTCGGCCGGGGTGCCAAACCAGGTTTTTACCTCAGTACATACAATCACATCGCCCTCTGTACTGATAATATCGACCTCTCCGGTCCGGCGTTTATAGTTCTTTTGCAAAATTCTATGCCCGATGGAAGAAAGATAATCGACAGCCACTCCTTCTCCCCATCGGCCGCGGGCGGCATTGCCGCTCCTCTCCGCCATATCAGGAATTCTGAAGCTGTTCCTGGTTTATCGGCTGAACGATAAACATGCGGCGCTCCTCCCGCAGATCCAGGACTGGACCATCGTCTTCAATAAACTCATGCCCGTCATAATCAATCATAACCTTGACCTGGGGGCGCAGCGGTGCATCAGGATTAATCTCGACGACCCTTCCGATGGCAGAATTATTCAGCTGCACAAGACAGCCGCGAGGATAGATCCCAAAGGTACGAATAAAGGCCTTGATGATATCAGGATCAAAGCGAGTGCCGTTGTCCCGCAGGATGGTCCGGACTGCATTATATCCGTCCATGCTGCTGCGATACGGTCGTTTGCTCAGCATGGCCTCAAAGGCATCGGCTACCGCAACGATACGCGCATTGACGTGAATTGATTTACCGGAAAGATTACGGGGATACCCCCCGCCGTTCCATCGCTCCTGATGCTGCAGTCCAATAACCCCTATCTCGTCCGGAAATGAAAGCTCGCCGGTGATAATCCGGTATGAGTGGACGGGATAGGTATGCACAAGGCGCAGTTCCTCGGCGCTGAGACTCGACTCCTTCTGCAGGATTTCGGCAGGTATGCGTGACATACCCACATCGTGCAGGAGAGCACCGGCGGTAAGATCCCTGAGTTCTTTATCCGAATACTGCAGACGTTTTCCTAATAGCGCGGAAATTATTGCGACATTCAGCGCATTATGCAGGAACCCTGAACTGCCCTGCTGTCCATACAGCATAAATTGCTTGGTATCACCCTCCCGGCCTTTCAGGTCGGTCAGAATACGCTGCACGAGATCCAGGATCTTTTGATTATCGACTGGAATACGCTGCCGAACCGCATCGTGTACGGTTTTATAGTCCATGAGATAACTCGTGTACCGTTGTTGTATCTCCAGCATATGCGGTGATTCAAGCGGCCTCTGCAGGAAAGAACCATGCAGCGATTCCTCGCCGATTGCCGGAGGATCATTGGTATACACATACTGCACGTTCAGTTTGTGTAATCTGGTAAGGTCTACAGGACGAACCTCAAGCCCGGGGGCAATAAACATACTTTCCCGATCAATAAAGAGTCCTGTTTCAAATCTGTCTCCGACGCTAACATTTTTAACTGGTAATCTTCTCATTTCCTTGCAAAGTATAAACAAAGTGAAGTAATCGTGCCACCGATTCATAAAGAGTTTCTGGAATTATCTCTTCAATCTGCAGAGAATATAGTTCTTCTAATAGATGAGGCTGCTGAACAACGATAATACCATGCTGCTGAGCAATTTGAATAATCTTTTCAGCCTGAAGCCGGCTCCCCTTGTGAATAACCACCGGGGCCTTGAGATCTGCAGTATAGCGAACCGCAACAGCCCGCAAGGGCTTATCCGTGGGCATCGACATGCACTACCTCCGGTGTGTGACCGGCATCCTCGAATCCGTTCCAGTTCTCGATCATTTCGATTGATTTCGGCGGTGACAGCGGTGTATCCTCCAGCAGCTCGGCAAGTGTGGACAGGATCTTGCTGCTCTCTGCAGGATGATCGCTGTACACCCTCAACGGGGCCTCGCTACCGGGAAACCAGTTAAAAACCCATCGCCCCTGTCCGGTTGGTACATCCAGTACAACGACAGCAGCATGCCCGGAGACCATTTGCAGGCGTAATGTACCTTCCAGCCTGGTACCGCTACCTTCCAGGGTATAAATAAATGGGGTGACAATCCACGGATTTTCACGGTTGCAGGTACTGTTCAGGAGCGAAAGCGGAATATCGGGAGCAGACTCCGACCCCGGCAGAAGTAATACGGGCTGGTTCCCGTTATTGCCGGATTCATCCTGCCCGGGGGAGTCCTGCGACGAGGTATCCTGCGACGGGGCATCATGCGAAAAGCTTTCCTGCTGTGCATGGTTATGATGGGGTGAATGGTGGTTTTCGCGTTCGCTGGAGTCCTCTCCAAATCCCAGCAGCGCAAGAATCATGTCATCAGGAACACGAAAGCCGCGATCACTGAACATCGCAATGAGCCTTGCTGCCTCCCGGAACCTGCCGCGGATGCGGGGAAAGTCACGGAAGAGTCTGCCGAACTGTTCCAGAGCAGGCAAGGTATAGGCCTCGGAGAGCGGAATGCCGATATGTACGAAGCTTTCAAGCACCGCGCGAAACTCAGCCTGATTCTCAATGATACCATGTGTATGAAGAATCTGTGTAAGCCGGTCGGATGCAGCCGACTCCTCCAGGACCCGGAATATCAATCCGCTGCTTCCCTGCTCTATACGAACATTCAGCATTTGATGAGGAGATAAAGAGAGATGGGACTGTGCACTTAATCGTTGACTGCCCACCTGCAGCAGCCAGCGGTTGTTCCCCATAGACTGAAGAACCTCCGCTCGCACTGTGCTGCCGGGCTGAAGAACAGCCGTCCGTTTTCCGAGGGGAAAAACCGCCTGTAAAAAACGTCCGACCGGATCCATGGCTACCCCTGGAAAGGTGCAGAATTACTGCTTCTTTTTCTTGATAAGCTCACGAACCTTAGCGGCCTTACCGATTCGATCACGCAGATAATAGAGTTTTGCGCGACGAACACGTCCGCGTCGTACAACCTCAATGCGTTGTATGCGCGGTGAATGTATAGGGAAGATACGCTCGACACCGACGCCGTAGGAAATCTTCCGAACGGTGAATGATGATCTGGAGCCATCGTTTGCACGCTGAATTACGATACCTTCGTAAATCTGCACACGCTCGGTTTTTCCTTCTACAATGTTAAAGTGAACCTTTACCGTATCTCCGATACGGAAGTCTTCACGTCCTTCCTTCAACTGAGTATTTTCGACTGCTTTAATCGCGTCCATGCTGATCTCCTTTGCTCTGATAATACGCGGCCAGCAGATCCGGACGATTGTCGCGGGTCCTGGCCACACGCTGCTGGTGGCGCCAGTCAGCAATTCTGGCATGGTTTCCGGAGAGTAACACATCCGGCACCGAATGTCCATTAAATTCAGCCGGCCGGGTGTACTGAGGATATTCCAGCAACCCGTCGGCAAAGCTTTCTTCTACCAATGATTCGGCAGATATCACCTCATCCAGGAGGCGGTATACGGCATCAATAATGACCAGCGAGGCAATCTCTCCGCTGGAAATGACATAATCCCCAATGGACAGCTCATCATCAACATAGGTGTCGATGATCCGCTGGTCGATTCCCTCATAACGGCCGCAGATGAATACCAGCTCGTCTTCACGGGAAAGCTCCTGCGCGATCTTCTGATCAAACGGCTTCCCGGAAGGAGTTGGATATATAACCCGCTTTCCGGCGGCACCGATACTGTCCAGGGCAGCCGCCAGCGGCTCCGGTTTCAATACCATTCCAGCGCCCCCGCCGAACGGGGTATCATCACAGGTCCGGTGTTTGCCAGTCCCGAACGGGCGCAGGTTCAGTACATCGTAGGTAATGCGGCCTCCGGCAACAGCTTTTGCCATTATTGAGGACTGCATGTAGCCGGACAGGATTTCCGGAAACAGGGTTACGACACGCAGTTTCATTCCAGGATCCAGTCGTCACGCAGCTCGATTACCCCGGCTTTTATGTCCACTTCGCCGATGAATTCATCCTGAAATGGAATCGTCCGCTGCTTGTCGTCGGACAGTCGTACATCCAGCATATCATTCTGTCCGTTATTCCACACCGCAGTAATTTTGCCGAGCACCTGCCCTTTATACACAAGGCTGCAGTCGACAAGATCACCGGTATAGTACTCACCTTCAGAGAGCGGTGCAGCGTGTTCCCGTGGAACAACAATTTCGCTGCCCCTGTATGTCCGTGCAGTTTCAGGATCCGTAATGCCTTCAACCGCCAGGATGATCGCAGTCGGTTTTCCGCGCACCCCGGTTACTTTACAGGTACGCTCCTGCTGATCTTTACTTCGCAGGACAATCTCCTGCAATGTACGGAAGTGCTCCATTTCACCCGAGGTGCTGAGAACCTTAAGCTCCCCGTGCACCCCGTGACTGCCGGTAACAATCCCTATAGTTAGCAGTCGGTTCATCAGTCCAGAATTTCCAGAACCACCCGTTTGCCGGATTTTGTAGATGCGGCAGTCAGGATAGTGCGCAGCGATTTGGCAATGCGGCCATGTTTGCCGATTACCTTGCCGATGTCCTCGGGCGCTACCCGTAATTCCAGGATGGTTGATTTCTCACCCTCGATAACCGCAACTTCAACTGCATCAGGATTATCTACCAGGGCTTGAGCCACATAGGCTACCAGTTCCTTTTCCATATTACGCTCCTTTTGCAGAGATATCACTCAAACAGGGCTTGCGCCCTGCATTATTTCACAGTGATATTTCGACGGTTGAGCAGACGTTTTACGGTCGGGGAAGGAACAGCTCCATTCTTGAGCCAAGCCTGAATTCGCTCTTCCTTCAGGTTGACCTGACTGTTCTCATCTTTATTAATCGGCTGGTAGTATCCCAGTTCCTCAATAGGGCGACTGTCTCGCGCACTGCGGGAATCAATAGCCACAATTCGGTAGCAGGGACGCTTTTTTGTTCCCAGACGTTTCAGACGAATCTTTACACTCACACGTGCCTCCGTTTCAATTACTGCATTCCACCCAGCTGATTCATCAGCTGAGCTTGGTATTTCTTGTTTTTCGATACTTTCTTCATCATAGTCCGCATCTTGTCGAACTTTTTCAGCAAACGGTTCACCTGGTACACATTGGTACCGCTGCCCTTCGCAATCCGTTTACGACGGTTAATTCCGATAATACGGTAATTCTGAAGCTCACCCCTGGTCATGGACTGCAGGATAGCCTCTTCATACTTCATCTCGTCGGAGTTAAGATCCTCTTCGGATATCTTGCCCTGCATACCGGGAATCATACCCAGCAGAGACTCCATATTCCCCATCTTCTTTACCCGCTGGATCTGATCAAGGTAATCCTCCAGCGAAAAGGTGGCCTTGGCCATCCGTTCCTGAAGCTGCAAAGCCTCTTTCTCGTCAATCGTTTCCTGGGCCTTTTCTACAAGGCTGACGACATCTCCCATTCCCAGGATGCGCCCGGCGATCCTGTCGGGATAGAACGGTTCCAGATCCCCGGTTTTCTCACCGACACCGATAAACTTGATTGGTGTGCCGGTAATAGTCTTGAGCGATAATGCCGCACCACCGCGTGCATCGGAATCGAACTTGCTCAGGATTACCCCGGTAAGCCCGATCTGCTCGTTAAACTCTTTTGCAATGTCGACCGCGCTCTGCCCGGTCATTGCATCGGCAACCAGGATGCTCTCGACAGGCTGTACAATCTTCTTTACTGCCTGCAGCTCTTTCATAAGGGCTGCATCAACCTGCATACGCCCGGATGTATCGACAACTACCGTGTCGTACAGCTCCTTTTTGGCGCGCTTCATGGCGGCCTTGACAACCGCCGCCGGATCCTTGGCTCCGGTATCTGCATGAACTTCTACACCGATCCGTTCTCCCAGCACCTGCAGCTGATCAATCGCAGCAGGACGCACCAGGTCGGCTGCAACCAGCAGCACCTTGCGTCCTTCTTTGGTTAATCTGGCAGCCAGCTTGGCAGCAGTAGTCGTCTTACCCGATCCCTGCAATCCCAGAAGCAGAATCGGAGAAACCGTATCCGGTCCCTTCAGCTCAAGATCCTGACGCTCATCTCCCAAAAACTCAACCAGACGATCATGCACAATCTTGGTGAACATCTGGCCGGGGGAAACCGACCGCAGTACCGCATCGCCGGTTGCCTCGTCAAGGGTACGATTCACAAATCGCCGTACAACGCGGACATTGACGTCGGCCTCCAGGAGCGCTACCTTGATCTCCTGTACTGCATCACGCACGTTCTGTTCGGTAATCCGATTATTACCTGACACGGAACGAAATAAGTCGCTGAATTTTTGAGATATACGATCAAGCATCCACTTTTTATATCTGACTAACCCGATGCTGTCAAGGTATCGAGCATGCTCAGCGACATACGGACTATCTGCCCCATGCTTGTCGCATTACAGAAATCCTTGCGGTTATGGTATTCGGCCAGCTGAACACCGAGCTGTGCAACATTCTCCGCAGGAGCAATACTGTCGGCCTCCATGACATCCAGCAAACCGGTGAGTTGCTCCCATTGCGTCTGCATCCGCTTCTGCATAAGCGAGCGTTCTTCATGTTGATACTGACGCGTCGTCTCCGGCTGCATGCAGCGCAGTCCAAGCATGATAATCGGATTATTCTGCTTGAAAAACTGCGGCAGATAGACCTTGTAGTTTCCCTCATAGCTCTGCTGATCGAAGTCGATCGCTCGGACACGATAAATGGTTTCTTCGAAATCCGGCATAGCTTCAATGACGAAATTGTTGCTATGCATATCACCCAGCAGCCGCAGAAAGCAGCGCTCATTAAACTTAACAAACTCCTTGGCCAGACGGACCTCGTCCAGATGTGCGTCGTTCAGATACTGCTCGATGAACATATCGCCGGGGATTCCAACGATGTGCTCCTCTGCCAGGGTCTGGCCGGATACCTGAAAGCTGATCCGGTCCGGAGACAACAGATGCTCAAGCTCAAGCCCGTAGATACGCGAGGCATCAGCCTTCTTGATATAGAAATAATCAAAGTTCTCATTCAGCGGGTTCAGGATACGGACACGGAAAGGCTGTGTATTCCCATAGGTGCACAGATCGACACGGTCCACCACAAGATGGCGTACGAAGTGTAAATCACCGTCGGCCCGGATGCAGCTGTAGGCATGCAGCAAGGCGGCATGAACCCTGGCCTGCTCGCTGGTGTGATACTGTACCGTTGCCCAGAGGGTATCGCGCCCGCTGGAGTCATAGTATGGAGCTGATACATAATAATCCAGCAGATCATCATAGCTGATCTGCAGCTCAACCCCCCTGTCATAGGCGGCAAGGTACTCCCGCAAGGGGGCGGCAACCGGATAGATATGCTTCTTCCTTGAAATGAGATTCATGCATCCGCCTACCTTATATCGATAAAATGACGTCGCAGGTACCGGCTGCGGATACCAGCCTGATCAGCCAGTTCATGGAACGGAAACCTGCGCTGCAGCTCCTCGTAATGCATGAGCGCCCGCTGGTAGTCTCTTGCCTCCGGAAGTTCGTAATACTGTGCCAGCCAGAACAGCAGCTGTGCCTGAGATGCCGGGGCGGACTCCTGCTCCAGAAGGTGCTCAATCAGAGGGCCCGCACCAACAGGATCGGGACTCTGCATCAGCTGAGCTACCGACCTCAGCAGGATATCAGTGTCGTAACGCTCCGTCACTTCAACAGGTTCCTCACCGCGTATGGCTCGATCGATAGTAGCAATGTCCGCAGTGTCCACTGCACGCGCCAGATCATCGGCGGAGACATTTCTCGGTGCAGCTGGAGGAGTTTCGAGCCCGGGGGATGATTCGACAGACGATTCCGGCTCCGGATCCGGTTCCGGATCGGGATCGGGATCGGGATCGGGGGCGACGGAAACCGATCCATCCCGGGGATTGTCTTCCGCTGAAGGATTTGAAGCACTTGATTCGGGTTGTACCGAGGATTCCTC
>CAZANF010000048.1:11342-13953 GCA_964486425.1 uncultured Spirochaeta sp.
CCGGTCGGTTGACCCGGGCGTCAAATCCTGCCGCGGAAAACCCAGATAGAAGGTACCGGGCTGGTCCACACGGAAGGTGAATACGGTATCCTCTCCCTGGGCATTGCGCGATTCGAACGATACCTCGCGATTGCCGTTATGCTCACCAAGATATATCCAGCTGCGGCCGGGAAGCACGACTGAAAACGGTGCTTCCGCACCACCTGTCACGGTCATATCCGGTGCATCGCTATCCATAGCCGGCGGAGGATCATGCAGATCGGCAACCGCAGGCTGCCCCGGGCGCGGTTCAGCCGTTGTGCGCTGAGCTCGGGTATCTGAGGTTGATCCGGCTGTGCCGGTTACAGCCTCGGACGGGACCGGCTTATTCGCCGGGGCCTGCGCAGACTCTGCACGGGGAACCTCCGGCTCCGGCAGCGTCTGGAGATCCGCTGCACCCTGCTGATCCTCCCTGCCGGGCCGCGGTGCAGGAAGCTCCGGGGCCGGGAGGTCAATTTCGGCAAACACATCATCAATATCGTTTGCTTCCCGGGAGGCCTGCACTGCAGCAGCAAGGGGCTGCGCCGGGGTTGAAGAAACTGTCGTATCCAGGAGTGCCGACTCCTCTGTTTGTGACTCCGCTTCTCCGATTTCCTGCCGGGGAACCGGCTGCGGCTCTGCGGGTTCCGTGTCGGGTATTGCGGCCTGGTTGGCCTGGTCGGCCGTGTTGGCCTGGTCGGCCGTGTCGGTCGTGTCGGCCTGGTCGGCCGGCGGATCTGCCTCTGCCGTATCTGTCTGCGCGCCCGAGTCTGCGGATGCGTCCGGTTCCGTCTGCGCGGCTTGCTCGACAGCTGGGTCCGATTGTCCAGCGGTCGCACAGCCTGCCAATAATACAGCCGGCGGCAAAATCAGCAGCATCAACACCCTCAGCATCGTTGTTTTAGTACATCCCATTTACCCCTCCCTGCATGGGCAGCGAACGAGACACGCCCGCTACGGAATTGTATCATACAAGTCCTGTATCAGTTCCCGATTTTGCTCCACTACCTCTTCCAGCCCGATTTCTACCGGATCCAGCATAAACGGCTGGATTTCATCCTCGGACCACGGCGTCCCCGGTTCGCGAAAGGGTTCCATCTGCAGCTTAAGAACATCATCCTCCGGATTGGGAAAGTAAAAATGATGCCGGCCGAGCGGTCCGATAATCTCCTCCAGCCCGGAGCTGCGCTGAACAGGCTGAGATTCCAGGGCAGACGTATCCCTGTCGGGATACAGAATCATTGCTGCGATTACCAGTCCGAGCACGATAATCAACGCAGCCGCCAGGGTCAGCACAATGATTTGTCGCAGCGGAACATCAGGTAAGTTCAGCAACGGCCTCCTCTTCATTTGCATCACGTTCAGAGCGTGTATCCAGCCGGATAGAGATTACCTTCGAGACCCCGGATTCTTCCATAGTAACTCCCAGCAGGGTCTGCGCACCGCCAACGGTTTTTTTGTTATGGGTGATAACGATAAACTGACTTTCCTTTGCAAACTCGGTAAGTACGCCGACAAATCTTCCGACGTTTTCCTCATCCAGAGCGGCATCTATCTCATCCAGGAGACAGAAGGGGGATGGCTTGACCATGTAGGTAGCAAACAGCAGCGCAACGGCGGTCATTGAACGTTCACCCCCGGAAAGGAGATTGATATTCTCCAGTTTCTTCCCGGGAGGCTGCGCCAGGATATCGATACCGGACTCCAGTACGTTGTCGGGATCTGCCAGGCGAATTTCCGCCCGTCCTCCGCCAAACAGCCGGCGGAACAGGGTATGAAAGTTCCGTTTGATCTTTTCATAGGTCTCCAGAAACAGCTGGGTGGATTCCTTGCGAATCTCCAGGGTAATCCGGTCAAGATCCTGTTTTGCCTTACCCAGGTCGTCCAGCTGGCTGGTCAGGAAATTAAAACGCTCCTCTACCTCAGCGAACTCCTCCGGGGCCATAAGGTTAACCTGCCCCAGTTCCTTGAGCTCGCTGCGCAGGCGCTGCAGGGCATCCCGAACCTCACTGTACTGTTCGCTGATCTCAAAGGTGCGGGTCTCGAACTCGGAGAGATCCCGTGAATGCCGCTCCCGGAAGTTCTCGTACAGGTTGCGGATATCGGCCTTGATCTCGGTCTCCCGCAGATGAATACGCTCGACCTTCTCCTGCAGCTTTGCCAGCGACTGCATGCGATCCTTTACCTGCCGTTCATTTTTCACCACACTTTTGTTCCGGGATGATATCCGGGTATTCAGCTTTTCCAGTTCCTGACGAGCCGCAGATTCAGCCGTTGAAAGCTCCCGGGACTGCAGATCCATCTTTTCGATATGCTCCTGCAGTCCCTGGATCCTGTCCCGCTCAACCGAGATACCCTCTTCGATTTCTGCGCAGCGACGCTGCTGCTGCTCGATGCTGCGCCGGTCGCGCTCAATCTCCTGCGTGACAGTCTGCTGCTGATTCTGCAGCTGTACGCGGTTCAGCCGCAGTTCCTCCAGGGTACGGCGGTATTCATCGCGTTTGCGCTGCAGCACGCGGTTTTCCTCCTGCAAATTTGCAATAGCGGTTCTGTTCACTTTTACCTTTTCACGGCAGGCTAATATGCGTCTATC
>CAZANF010000049.1:0-5473 GCA_964486425.1 uncultured Spirochaeta sp.
ATATGGAACAATTGAATTAGCCCGGTATTTAAATCAGAATCATATACCGTTTTCCATCCTTCAAGTCGGCAGTGGTGATATTGATCCGCAATTAAAGTATATTATGGAAGAGACAGGCGGGACGGTTGTCTCGGAGGATAATCCGCGCGGATCTCTCCAGCTGCTTGAGCATGTGAAAGCCGCCCCGAATGGATGGTATACGCTCAGATATACAACGGCTGCAGACAGCGATTTCGGCAGACGCTTTATTCCAATATCCATAGAAGGTCTGCTGCTGCAGCGCTCGGGCAGGGATGAGCTGGGATACTTTGCCCCGCTGCAGTTTGATTAACACGCTCCCCCGGAGTTGATATATGGCTACCAGAAAAGAGCTGCATACAGGTACTGGCGTACAGGAACGTCAGGATACACGGGTGAAAAAACCTGATATGTACCGGGTCGTTTTACACAATGATGATTTTACCCCCATGGAGTTTGTGGTAGAGGTGCTAGTTCATGTTTTTCACCAGCCTATGGACAAGGCAACCAGAATAATGCTGCAGGTTCATCAGCGGGGACGCGGGCAGGTAGGTGTCTATACATATGATATAGCCGCTACCAAGGCAAAGCAGGCAACAGATCTGGCAAGAAAACGTCAGTTTCCTCTAAAAACCACTGTCGAAAAGGCCTGAGAGGGAATTATGCATATACATGAAGAGGTTCAGGAAATTCTGAATCACGCATATCAGGAAGCAAAAAATAGAAAGCATGAATACCTAACTCCGGAGCATGTGCTGTATGCAGCAACGCATTTTGATATAACCTGCTTTATCCTGCAGGAAGCAGGAGCGGATCCCGAAGAGATCCGTGATGCTCTGCATGAACATCTGACCGAGAACATTCCGCAGATTGAAGACGGGGAACCCGGCCAGACACTCGGGTTTCAGAATATCATTGAGCGGGCGGTGTTTCATTGTCAGGCTGCTGGTAAGGATGAGGTTGATGTCGGGGAGATGATTGTTGCGATCTTTGATGAGCATGAATCCTTTGCAGCATATTTTATCCGGAGATCCGGGGTTCAGCGCCTTGATATTCTGAAAGTAGTTGCTCATGGTCTGGACGAATTCGGTATCTCTCCCTCCGATGAATCCGATGGTGATGAGGAGTTTCTTTCGGAGGATGACGACGTACGGGCGGACATGGAAGATGACGATGAGCAAGTCGGCAGGCGACGGAAGCGTGATCCTCTTGAGAAGTTCACCGACGATCTGACCGCCCAGGCCCGCGAGGGAAAGCTGGAACCGCTGATCGGGCGCGAAGATATTTTGGAGCGTACAATCCAGGTTCTCTGCCGACGCATGAAGAATAATCCTGTACACCTGGGGGATCCGGGAGTCGGCAAAACTGCTATTACCGAGGGGCTGGCACAGACTATTGTCGACGGCAAGGTTCCCGGTATCTTGCGTGATTACTCAGTTCTGTCGCTGGATATGGGGGCCTTGCTGGCCGGCACACGCTTCCGTGGGGATTTTGAGGAACGTTTGAAGGCGATCCTTGCTGCACTGCAAAAAAAAGACAAGGTAATTCTCTTTATAGATGAAATTCACACTATCGTTGGTGCCGGAGCGGTTTCCGGAGGTTCGATGGATGCATCCAATATGCTTAAACCGGTTCTGGCAAAGGGAACCTTGCGGGTTATAGGATCGACCACCTATGAGGAGTACCGCCGGCATTTTGAAAAAGACCGAGCCCTTACCAGAAGATTTCAGAAAATCGAGGTTGATGAGCCGACCGAGGATGAGGCTGTTGCAATACTGCAGGGCTTGGCCCCCAAATATGAAGAGTTTCATAATGTAGTCTATGATCCGGCCGCCTTACAGGCTGCGGTTCACCTGTCGGCTCTGTACATTACCGACCGTTCTTTACCGGATAAAGCGATCGATGTGATAGACGAATCAGGAGCCTATACGCGAATAAAACAGCTGCACGAGAACAGTGATGAACCGGTTACGGTTCATGAGGAGCTCATCGAGCAGGTGATTGCCAAGATGGCAAAGATTCCCGAGCGGCGTGTAAATACCCATGAAAAGGAGCGTCTGCAGGAACTGGATACCCGCTTGAAGGAGATTATTTTCGGCCAGGAAAGTGCCATAGAGGCCGTTGTACAGGCTGTAAAGCGATCCCGTGCCGGCTTTCGTGCCGAAGGCAAGCCTGTGGCATCATTCTTGTTTGTTGGACCGACCGGCGTGGGAAAAACCGAGTTATCGCGTGCACTGGCCCAGGAGCTTGGCGTGGCCATGCATCGATTCGATATGAGCGAGTATCAGGAAAAGCACACCGTTTCCAGACTTATAGGAAGCCCTCCCGGCTATGTCGGGTATGAGGAAGGTGGCCTGCTAACCGATGCCGTACGGAAAACCCCGCACGCGGTGGTGCTGCTGGACGAGATCGAGAAGGCCCATGCCGATGTATATAATATCCTGCTGCAGGTCATGGATTATGCCACACTGACGGACAACAGCGGCCGGAAAGCAGATTTTCGCAATGTTATTCTGATTTTAACCTCAAACGCCGGAGCACGCGATATCGGCAAGCCGATGATCGGATTCGGAAATACTACGGTTACGGCGGCGGCCATAAACGATGCGGTGGAAAAGGCATTCTCTCCGGAATTCCGCAATCGTTTGGACAAGGTCGTTGTCTTTGAACGACTCGAACACCAGGTCGTTACAGATATTGTGCGTAAGGAAATTACTGCCTTCGCAAAACAGGTCTCAGGGAAGGGAATCACCATACGGGTGACTGATGAATGTGTCGCATTTATTGCCGATCAGGCCTATTCGCCGTCCTTTGGAGCTCGCTTCATCGCCCGCTATGTAGAGGAGCATATAAAAACCAGGCTGGTAGATGAGGTGCTTTTCGGACGTCTTGCCGGTGGGGGAGAAGTGGTTGTCGATATCCGGAACTCTGAAATCGTCTTTGATTTTGCAAATGATTCATGAGCCGGAAGGAAGGGTATTCACCGATTCAGGGGTATGTGCCCCTTGAAACAGATCCTGTGCCGCCCGAACACTACTATCCGATGCCTTTACCGGTTCGGGCGGAAGGAAAAGAGGTGTGGTACAGCGGCGGGGACCTGTCCCCAACCGCATTAGCGGCTGCATATCGTCAGGGTTTTTTCCCGTGGGAGGGTGATCCCCTCGGCTGGTGTTCGCCCGATCCACGCTTCGTAATTAATCCGGAGGACTGGCATGTTTCCCGCTCTCTCAAGCGGGAGATACGCCGTACGCATATGGAGATTACAGTGGATGCGGATCCTCATGCTGTTGTGCAATCCTGTATGGAGGTAGCAAGACCCAGTCAACCCGGCACATGGCTGACTGCTGAAATGGTAGAAGCCTATGCGCGGTTTGCCAGATACGGTTACATGCACAGTGCCGAAGCCTGGGACAACGAAACCGGGGAATTAATCGGCGGCTTGTATGGGGTACTGGTTGGTTCAATCTTCGTCGGCGATTCCATGTTCTCCAAAAGCAGCGGGGCATCAAAAATTGTATTTGCCTTTTTTGCCGAATATCTATGGTCCATCGGAATCAAGCTGATTGACTGCCAGGTCCGCACCGATTACCTTGCCCAGTTTGGAGCACAGGATATTTCCCGCAGTCGTTATATGTCGATGCTGTCGGCGGCACTGCGGGATTCATGCATAATAAAACCATGTCGCCTGCATCCCGTTGACGTACTACAGGATATCTGACGGCGGGTTATGTCCGCCTGGGGCCCTGTTTCAGCTTGGCGATTTCTTCATTTGACAGCGGTCGTACTATACCGTAATTACTTGCCTCGCTGTTCACCACAAGGTGATCCTGCTGCATTCCGCCGGATGCCCCGACCAGAATACGAACCTTTGGCGCCCGGTAATTGCCTTCATTGGTTTCAACCACCATTCCCTTGGTTCCGTTTTGCAGCAGAACATAGGTTCCCAGAGGATATACCGAGAGAATCAGAATCAGTACCCGCAGTACGTTCTCGTCATACATAGTGCCCTTGCGTTTGAGCATATCCATAATACTCGAATGCCCGTTAAACGCCCCCCGAAACGGCCGCTTGGAGGTGAGTGCTGCATATGTACTAGCCACATTGATAATCTTGCCGTAGGTACTGATCCGGTCTCCGGTAAGTCCCCGCGGATACCCCGAGCCGTCAACGTTTTCCCTGCATTCCAGCACCCCCAGACAGACACTCATCGGGAATGAGTTCTGCTTCAGTGTTTTATACCCCAGGACGGTGTGAGCGGTAATTGCCTTCTTTTCTGTCTGATTGAGCATTTTATTACTCATATAGATCTGCGACGGAAGTTTTATCATGCCGATTTCATGTACCAGTGAAGCGGTACCGAGTTCTATAAGTTTATGTGCCGGCAATCGCATTGTTGCGCCGATTGCAACCGTAATAATGGTAGTCTTCACGGAATGAACGACAATATAGTTGTATGAATCAGCATTGAATTCCGTAATTCTCAGCATATACTGCCGACGGGCATTTACTTGTTCAATAATTTTCTTAACCTGCTCGGTAACCTCGGAAAAGGATATGGTTCCCTGTTTCACATATCCTGCAAATATCCGTTCAAGGAAATTCAGGCTTTCAATGAAAAAACGCTGGCTGTCTCCGCTGCCTGAATTATCACTTATTTCCGACTCCAGTCCCGCGATCATTTTATTGTCTTCCTGACTGTTCTGCGAATCACCGGATAGAGAAGGTTTGTCGAGCGGCTCTCCTTCGGAATAGATATAGTCTATCTTCCATTCTTTCAGTCTGTTGAGTATGTCCTCGCTGATTGGAGTCTCGGGTGAGAAAAGTATGAAATTGTCATCTAGGAAAACCGGTCGACTGTAGTATTTTCCCGGACGCAGTGTGTTTACTAATATTTTAGTCATGATTATTCACCGTTGACCCCTCATTTTAATTCAATTAGACTTCGTCTTACTTATATTATAGGAGAATCCGGCATGAAATTTAAGAGTATTTTTTTCCTGTTCAACGCAATTATCATTATATCGCTTGGATTTATCCTTTTTATGCCGGTATTCCTGCTTGATTGGGAATACACACGTATTTTCTGGTCTACCAACTGGTATATTGCTTTGCTCTTCTCTGTCTTCTTTATCGGGTTGAATGTGTATTTTTTGCGTTTCTGGAAGGTATATGAGCTGCTGGAGCGCGAAGACTGGCACGCTCTGCAGGCACATCTGACACATGCAATTTTCACACAAGGACGCTGCGGAAAACAGCATGTGCGATTGTTTATTCACAATGCGATTGTTCGCTCCCGGCCGGAAGAGATAATCTCATTGAGGGATCATCTTCAGCGGCATTGTCCCCGCAGGTTTTCGCAGTTTGGACTGCTGCTGGGAATACCATTTATTCTGCAGAACGATCATCAGGGAATGGCACAGCAGTATCAGCAATTTATGACTCAGGAAATGACAGC
>CAZANF010000049.1:5483-13937 GCA_964486425.1 uncultured Spirochaeta sp.
ATTGAAGAGGTTCTGGACAATACCAAAGATCCTGTATTGCGACTGATGTCGCTATATATGTATGAATCCTGCGCCAGCGGGAATTCCGGTTCCATGCAGCGCTATCAGGAATGGCTGCAGGATTTTCGCCGGCAGTATTCATCCGGAAAGATTCTTGCCGCGGTTGAGAGAAAACAGGATAATATCCTAGTTCTGATACTTGATCAGTTCATACATGATGCCGTTGACTGGATGTATCAGGATACGGAGCCGGAGGATATCGCAGGTGATCGATAGGATCCAGAAATCAAACAAGCTTGCCGAGGTGTGCTACGACATCCGCGGACCTGTATTGCGCGAAGCTCGCCGGCTGGAGGAAGAGGGCTATCGTATCCTTAAACTGAACATTGGTAATCCAGCCCCGTTCGGCTTTGATGCTCCGGATGAGCTTTTTCACGATATGATTCTGAATCTTCGCAAGGCACAGGGATATAGCGACAGCAAGGGATTGTTTTCAGCCCGCAAGGCCGTAATGCAACACTATCAGAAACGTGATCTGCTGGATGTCCAGATTGAGGATATATATATCGGCAACGGGGTGAGCGAACTGATCAGCCTGTCCATGAATGCCCTGCTCAACAACGGGGATGAGGTGCTGATTCCTGCACCGGATTATCCTCTGTGGACCGCAGCGGTCACCCTGTCCGGAGGAACCCCTGTGCATTATATTTGCGATGAGCAGAGCGATTGGCAGCCCGATGTAGCCGATATTGAGGGAAAAATCACCGATCGAACTCGTGCACTGGTAGTAATTAACCCAAACAATCCAACCGGCTCAGTATACAGCCGTGAGGTGCTGCAGCAGTTGTATGAGCTTGCTGACCGGCACAACCTTATTCTGTTTGCAGACGAGATCTACGACAAGATCCTGTATGACGATGCGGAGCATGTTTCCCTGGCTACTCTCGGCGATACTGTATTCTGTGTTACGTTTAATGGTCTGTCGAAATCCTATCGTGCCGCCGGTTTTCGAGCCGGCTGGATGCTGCTGACCGGACCGAAACTGCGGGCATCCGACTATATAGATGGTCTGGACATTCTGGCAAATATGCGGCTGTGCAGCAATGTGCCGGCCCAGTATGCCATTCAGGCATCCCTGGGCGGGTATCAGAGCATCAAGGATCTGGTGCTTCCCGGCGGGCGTCTGCGTGAGCAGCGGGACCTTGCATATCGACTTTTAACAGACATCCCGGGTGTTACCTGTGTGAAGCCGAAGGGCGCCTTGTATCTCTTCCCCCGTCTTGATCCCAAAAGAATTCCCGTAAAGCGTGACCAGGAGTTTATTCTTCGCTTGCTCATGGAAAAAAGGCTTCTGCTGGTGCAGGGGAGCGGCTTTAACTGGCCGGCTCCGGATCACTTGCGTGTGGTGTTTCTGCCGGACAAGGATACCCTCACCGATGCCATGAACCGGCTGCGCGACTTCATCGAAAAGTACCCTGGCGATGCCTGATATCCCGGGCCGCAGCCCGACAAGGGTATGATTTACATTCCCGGCTGGCTTCCGGTATACTGCCGGCTATGAGTGTACGAGTACGTTATGCACCTTCTCCTACAGGTATGCAGCACATCGGCGGTATCCGCACTGCGCTGTTCAATTATTTCTTCGCACGGGCGCATGGAGGCCGCTTTATCCTGCGTATTGAGGATACCGACCGGGAGCGTTTGTATCCTGCGGCTTTGCAGGATATCTATGATTCTTTCAGCTGGCTCGGTATCGGGTGGGATGAGGGGCCGGACTGCGGCGGAGAACACGGTCCGTATATGCAGTCTGAGCGGGTAGAGCTGTACAGGGATTTTGCAAATCAGCTGGTAGCCTCGGGTCATGCCTACTGGGCATATGACACCCCGGAGCGGCTGGAAGAAATGCGTCGTACACAGGCGGAAGAGAAATCCAGGCACCAGGGGTACGACCGCTTCTTTCGCGACATGAGTGATGCCGAGCGAGAACAGTATCGCGCACAGGGGATTCCCGGTGTTGTACGTTTCAAGGTTCCTTTATCCGGAGAAACAGTGATTCATGACACGGTATTGGGGAAAATCTCACGCAGGAACGAGGATGTCAGTCCTGACCCGGTACTGCTGAAATCCGACGGATATCCCACATATCACCTTGCAAATGTGGTTGACGACCACCTGATGGAGATTACGCACATAATGCGTGCCCAGGAATGGATACCATCCGCTCCGCTGCATGTGCTGTTATACCAGGCATTCGGGTGGGAACCGCCGCAGTTTGTGCATCTCCCTATGGTGATGGGCAAGGATGGGCAGAAGCTTTCCAAGCGCCACGGCTCAACCAGTCTTCGTGAGTTTATCAATCAGGGATATCTGCCCGAAGCTATTATCAATTATGTAACCCTGCTGGGGTGGTCATATGATGACCGAACCGAGTTTTTCTCGACAGCCGATCTGGAACGACTTTTTTCCGCCGATCGTATTGCAAAGTCGCCGGCGGTGTTCGATTATAAAAAGCTCGAGTGGTTTAACGGTCAGTATATTCGCGCCAAAAGCGATGCCGGGCTCAAGGAATTGCTTGTGCCGCAGCTTGTGGATGCGAAGCTGGTGAGCAACCCCCCGAGTTCCAGCGAGCAGGAGATTCTTGATGGAGCCGTGCCGCTGGTAAAGGAGAGGTTGAAGTATATTACCGATGCCCCGGAGGCGCTGAGTTTTCTTTTTCGCGAGCCGCAGGGTTTGACTGCCGAGGACATCATCCCGAAGAAGAGCGATGCGGAAACCACTGTGAAGGCCCTGGAACTGGCGATGGATGTACTCAATGATTTTGATGATTTAGGTGAAGAGGATTTTGATGACAAATTTCGGGTGCTGTCCGAACAGCATGAAATAAAACTCGGGGCTTTAATGATGCCGGTTCGGATTGCTGTGACCGGCTCAAGGATATCGCCTCCGCTGTACGGCAGTATCAAGCTGCTCGGTTCGAGCGCAGCCCGGGCGCGTATTCGGGCTGCAATTGCTATAGTCGGCTGAAAACAAACGCAAGGAAACAAGGAATAACACATGAGCAATAAAAATCAGGACAGGAACAAGAACAAAGAAATGGATAATATCGTATCTCTGGCAAAGCGCCGGGGATTCATCTTTCCGTCTTCCGAGATTTATGGTGGTCTCTCCTCAGCCTGGGATTACGGCCCGTTAGGGGTGCAGCTGAAGAATAATCTGGAACAGTTCTGGTGGCGGGAAATGACCCAGCTGCATGATAATATTGTCGGGCTGGATGCTTCCATCATGATGCACCCGCGTGTATGGGAAGCCAGTGGACATGTCGAGAATTTTTCCGACTTGATGGTGGAGGACACGGTTACCAATGAGCGGTTCCGCTTTGATCTGCTTCCCGAGGAATGTCAGAAGGAAATGAAGAGTCCGAAGGGCAATCCGCTGTCGGAACCCCGTCAGTTCAATTTGATGTTTTCCACACATCTGGGGCCTGTGGCCGATGCCGGTTCCACCGTGTATCTGCGGCCGGAAACTGCACAGGGAATCTATGTAAACTTCAAGAATGTGGCACAGACCTCACGCGTCAAGGTCCCTTTCGGGATTGCACAGGTCGGCAAGGCCTTCCGCAACGAGATTGTTACCAAAAATTTCATCTTTCGTACCTGCGAATTCGAGCAGATGGAAATGCAGTATTTTGTACACCCCTCCGAGGACGAAAAGTGGTTTGAGTTCTGGAAGGAACAGCGGATCTCGTATTATGATAAACTTGGAATTCGCAAGGATAAACTGCGGTTTCATCAGCATGGTCCGGATGAGCTGGCACATTACGCCAAGGATGCGTACGATGTCGAGTATGAATTCCCCTTCGGCTGGAAGGAACTGGAAGGAATACATAACCGGACCGATTTCGACCTGAAGCGCCACAGCGAGTATTCCGGCAAGGATCTCACGTATCTGGACGACCAGACAAACGAGCGATATCTTCTGTATATTATCGAGACATCAGCCGGGCTTACCCGCGGTGTGCTCATGGCACTTGGCGATGCGTATGAGGAGCAGGAGCTGGACGGCGGCGACAGCCGGACCGTGCTGCATTTGCATCCCCGAATAGCCCCGATTACCGTAGCGGTATTCCCGCTGGTAAAGAAGGATGGTCTGGCTGATCTGGCTCGCGAGATAGAGCGGGAGCTGCGTGAGGATTTTACCACCTTTTATGATCAAAGCGGAGCCATTGGTCGCCGGTATCGTCGGCAGGACGAAGTCGGAACCCCGTTCTGCATAACCGTGGATTATGAAACCAAGGAAGACAATACCGTAACCCTGAGGTACCGGGACAGTATGGAACAGGTTCGCCTGCCGGTTGCCGAGCTGGTGCAGACGATTAAAGCCGGGATCAAGGAGTACCGCCGTGTCTGAATCCATTTTTAATGGTGCGGCTGCACTGAAGGTCCTGCAGGAGCGCGGTTTCGTGCAGCAATGTACCGATCTTGAGGCGGTAGAGTCCCTGCTCGCGGAGGGACCTGTAACCTTCTATGCAGGATTCGATCCGACCGGCAGCAGTCTGCATGCGGGTCATATGATCCCGCTGTATGCAATGGCTCATCTGGCGAAGGCCGGCCATAATCCCATCGCGCTGGTCGGCGGCGGAACTGCGCGCATTGGTGACCCCTCGGGTAAAACCGAGATGCGGAAAATGCTGACCGTTGAACAGATCGGGGAGAATGCCCGCAGCATTGGTGCCCAGATCAACGGGTTTCTCGAGCGCACCGTTGGTCGGGGGGATGCCGTTACCATGGTTGACAACGCGGACTGGTTGACGGGCCTGAATTACATCGAGTTTTTGCGCGACATCGGCAAGCATTTCTCTGTGAACCGGATGCTTACCTTTGAGGCCTACAGGCAGCGTCTCGAAACCGGGCTGACCTTTATTGAGTTTAACTATCAGCTGCTGCAGAGCTACGACTTTCACGTCCTGAGCCGGGAACACGGATGTCGACTGCAGATTGGCGGCGACGATCAATGGGGTAATATCGTAGCCGGGATCGACCTTGAGCGTCGTCTCGGCGGTCCGGAGCTGTTTGGTCTTACTATGCCCCTGGTTACCCGTGCCGACGGAAAAAAGATGGGGAAATCGGAGAAGGGTGCGGTATTTCTTAACCCGGATCTGTACCCCCCGTATGATTTCTTTCAATACTGGCGCAACGTGCCGGATGCGGATGTACGAAAGTTTCTGCTGCTGTACACCTTTCTGCCTGTAGACGAAATTACCCGGATTACCGACTGCGAGGGACAGGCCCTGAACGCAGCCAAGGAACGGCTTGCCTATGAGCTTACCAAGCTGGTGCACGGGGATGCGACTGCAGATCAGGCACTGGAGGGTGCACGGGCGGCTTTTAGCGGTGCAGGCAGCCGTGAGCATGTGCCGTCAAGTGAGCTCTCATCCGCCGAACTGGAGCAGGGTATCCCGGCTGTGGATCTCTATCTGCGAACCGGATTATGCGCAAGCAAGGGTGAGGCTCGCCGACTTATAACACAGGGCGGAGCCCGCGTTAATGATGAAAAGATAACAGACATCGACGCCCTGGTGACGCCGGATGCGTTGCAGGACGGGGAACTCCTGCTGCGGGCGGGGAAGAAGCGCGTTCACCGGGTAGTTGTTGTCGGGGGCTGAACAATAAAACGGGATACTGATGTACATGCACAGACTGTTCGCAAAATGAAGCAGCTGGAAGCCGACGCAGACGAACTGCTCGGCCCCGGCATTTCAGATGCGTCTGCCCTGCCGCGCAAAACACGGGGCAGGCTTCCGATGATTAAAATCATTATTAGTCTGTGTATGTTCTGGGTGATTCTGCCGCCGGTATATTACCCTGTTCACGGTGTCCGGACCTCCGGTTTTGCACTGCGGATGCGCCCGGAGTCGATCTTCTGGACTGATCTTGAGATACACAAGGGGATAGATATAGGCGCCCCTGTCGGCACGCCGATTCATTCCCTGCGTAAAGCTGTCACAGGCTTCTGAGCAGCTTATCTTTTGCGGGTAATCTCCCAGCAGCGGTGGATTTTCTGGTTGCGAAAATCCTCCGGTATGGTGCGAGGTGTCAGTTCGCGAATCTCTGCCCGGGTAGGCAGTGCACTGGTTTCCATTTTGAATTTCCGGAAATTTGTCGAGAATAACAGCACCCCTTGCGGAGACAGCAGCTTGAAGCACTTGGCAATCAGATCCGGATGATCGCGCTGAATATCCAGCACTCCTTCCATCTTTTTACTGTTGGAGAAGGTAGGGGGATCCAGGATGATTATATCGTAGCGCTCCTGTTTTTTTACTGCGTCCTGCAGGAAGGTAAAAACATCGGCATTCAGAATTTCATGACGGCCCGGGAACGGACCATTCAAATCCATATTGCGGCGAGCCCATTCGCAATAGGTGGCGGACAGATCCACCGATAAGGTATGTTCGGCTCCTCCGGCTGCGGCATACACGGAGAATGCCCCGGTATATGCAAATAAATTCAGAACCTTCGCTCCGAAGGACATCTCCATTACATACCGGCGGGTGGTCCGGTGATCAAGAAACAGTCCGGTATCGATATAATCAGACATATTCAGGATAAACTTGAGCCCGTGCTCGGTACCGATCACCTCAACCTGCTTTCCAGCTACCTTTTCGTATTGCGAACTGCCGCGCTGTCTTTCACGGGATTTCAGAAAGACACGATCGACCGGAACGCCTACACCGCGGGCGGCGGCATTCCGCATGGCCTCGATCCATGCGTTATGCTCTTCCGGCGTTCTGTCGTGGGGCCGATCATACTCTGCCATATTTACATAGCCTTCATATTCATCAATCACAAAAGGAATCTCGGGAATATCCCGATCATACACCCGGAAACAGGTAATATCATTACGCTTTGCCCACTTCCACAGGTGTCGCCGGCGTTTTTTTAGGCGGTTAATCAGCATTTCCTGTTGAAATTCGATGGAATCCTGCATGGGGGAACCTTATACCTGTATGTCCGGTTGTTCAACCGCACTGGAAAGGGCTGCTGCCATACCCATTTTTACCGACAGTACCGCATACCCGGAAGAGAGATCCTCCTTCTGCACAACCACACTGGATGGAACCTTCAGTTTCACATTGGTAAAATTCCAGATAGCCTTGATTCCAGCAGCAATAACCTTGTCTACCGTTTGTTGTGCAACAGAAGAAGGTACGGTGAGAATAGCAATCTCCGGTTTCTGTTTGCTGATAAAATCCTCCAACTCTTCCAGCGGATGAATCCTGGTATCATTGATAACCAGATTGTGGCGGTTCGGACTGGTGTCGAACGCAGCAATAATCGACAGTCCATGGCGTCGAAACTCGGTATATCCCATCAGTGCAGTTCCGAGATGTCCCGAGCCCAGCAAAATTGCCCGATTGATCTGGTTCCAGCGTAAAAAAGATGATATAGCTTCTACAAGTTCATTCACCGAGAATCCCACACGAGGTTTGCCGACAATTCCGGTTACCGCAAGATCCTTACGTACCTGTATAGGCTCCAGTTCCAGCTCTTCGGCAATCACGGTTCCTGAAATATATTCACGACCTTCATTACGGGCGGTTTCGATTATCTGCAGATAGGATGGCAGTCGTTTTATTGTTGGAAGGCTAGCGGGACGCATAGTGCTCATCCATTCCTCCTTGGGTAAACAATGAATCAGGAAATTGAATCCCGATAGAATAACTGGTAGTATACTTCAGATACGGGAGGTTGTCATCGGTATTAGTACATTACATATCGATTCGGAGCTCAAACTCGAGATTGAAAAGCTGATCAGTGATGGCAGGGGAATGTCTCGTTATGAAGGACGGGTTATTTTTATTCCGGAGGTAATCCCCGGCGAATCCGTACTCGCCGCGATCACTCGTATTTACCCCGGTTATGCCGAGGCGCGACTCGTGCGGGTACTTCGCCCGAGTCCCGATCGGGTGCCGCCCCCGTGTCCGCACTTTGGTACCTGCGGCGGATGTTCACTGCAGTATATTGAGCCAAAGCAGCAGTTCGAGTACAAGATCGATGCTTTTGTCGATTCATTGAAGCGAATCGCAAAAATCCCTGTGCAGTCGCTCCCTGAGGTCCGCCGGTTTTCCAGCTCAAGCCGCGGATACCGGAACCGGATGCGTTTCATCGCCGGTGAGGACGGCGTCTGGGGTCTGCGGGCGATGCAGTCGAACCGGGTAGTGGAATTATCCACCTGCGTCATCGCACATGAGAGAATTCGCGAGGCGGTGGAGAATCCTTCCCTGCCGGCGGGAGTAATGCCGGGTAATGAGTTTACAGTGTTTGCGGACAACAGCGGGATGTGGTTCGGTAATGAACAGGTATCCACAACGGTACTCGGACATTCCTTTTCTTTCCCGGCGGATAAATTTTTTCAGAGTAACAAGGATGTGCTGGAAGAGGGGCTGCCGTATATAAT
>CAZANF010000050.1:0-13889 GCA_964486425.1 uncultured Spirochaeta sp.
CCAAAGGAACTATGGCTCGTGCCGCTCTCATTCTGGGAATCACCGACCGGATAATGGGTCTGCGCGTCAAAAAATATGGGATTGTATCACGACATTTTCGTAGCTAATATGCTTTTTTCTACAATAATGTAGGTTATCATCTTTCATGACACCATTTTGTAGCCGTGGGTTGAATATCATTTCCTGCGGCTATTTCTTTCTCCCGAAATAACATAGAAAAATTTTCATAAAAAATGCATCAAAGACAACTCTCTGGCACGAAAAATGCAGTACATGGTGTAGATCAATCCTGAGGAGGTTTGTACACCATGAACAAACGAACGCTTGTTCTCACAATGGTCATTCTGCTGGCGCTTTTTACTGCGGGCAATGCTTTTGCCCTGGAAAGTTTCGCAGAGGCCGAGTTGGCATTTGACATGCTATGGTTAGTAATTGCGGCTGCCCTTGTTTTCTTTATGCAGGCAGGATTCGCAATGGTCGAAACAGGTTTGACCCGTGCAAAAAACGCGGGCAATATCATCATGAAAAACCTGATGGACTTTGCCGCCGGTGCGATAATGTTTTTCGCCGTCGGCTGGGCCATTATGTACGGAACGGATTCGGTCGCCGGTCTTTTCGGTATGAACGGATTCTTTCTGAACTACACAGAAGCGACACTTGAGGCATATGGGATTTCCTCAATGTCGGAGCTGTTCCGTGACTGGATGTTCCAGGTAGTGTTTGCCGCCACAGCAGCAACTATCGTCTCCGGGGCAATGGCCGAGAGAACAAAGTTCTCCGGGTATTTAATCTACAGTGTGTTCATTTCCGGTCTCATTTATCCGGTATTCGGTCACTGGACATGGGGCGGCGGGATTCTTTCCCAATTGGGATTCTACGACTTTGCCGGTTCCACTATTGTACACTCTGTCGGCGGATGGGCAGCGCTCGTAGGTGCATTCTTCCTTGGCGCACGTAAAGGTAAATACGTGAAGTCCAACGGACAGACTACCGTAAAGGCGATTCCCGGACATAACCTGCCGCTGGCAGCGCTGGGTGTCTTTATCCTGTGGTTCGGCTGGTACGGTTTTAACGGTGGATCTACACTGTCCGGTACTGCAGACGGTATCGCTCTGGTATTTACCACCACAACGCTGAGTGCTTCCGGTGGTGCAATTGCCGCCATGTTTATGACCTGGGTATGGTTTGGAAAACCGGATCCGTCGATGTCGTTAAACGGTGCCCTGGCAGGTCTGGTCGGAATAACTGCAGGAGCTGATGTAGTAACCCCGTTGGCAGCCATCATCATCGGGCTTACCTCCGGTATCCTGGTTGTCCTGGCAGTAGAGTTTATCGACAAGGTTCTTCATATTGATGATCCGGTCGGTGCGGTCTCGGTTCACGGGGTATGTGGTGCATGGGGAACCCTGATGGTTGGTGTATTCCACACCGAACTCGGGTTGTTCTACGGCGGCGGATTCACGCAAGTCGGTATCCAGCTGGTTGGTATCCTGGCGGCATTCGCCTGGGTTGTTGTAACTGCAGGTATACTGTTCTTTACCTTAAAGAAACTCGGGAAGCTCCGGGTATCCGAACAGGAAGAGCTGCAGGGTCTGGATATCAGTGAACATGGCATGGAATCCTACAGCGGTTTCCAGATTTTCAGCACGATGTAAGGGGGTATATAGATGAAATTAATAACTGCGTTCATTCAGCCCCATAAGTTGAATGAGGTTAAAGAAGAGTTGTTCAAGGCAAAGATTTTCAAGATGTCGGTCACCAATGTGCTTGGCGCAGGTCAGCAGCGCGGGTACCACGAGTCCTACCGCGGTGTAGACATTGAGGTTAATCTTTTAAAGAAGACACGTATAGAGATTGCGGTAAACGATGAGTTTGTTCAGCCGACCATCGACGCAATCATCCGCGGAGCCCGAACCGGTGAAATCGGCGACGGCAAGATCCTGGTTTCCGACCTGGCCGAATGCATTCGTATTCGCAGCGGCGAGAAAGGAAAAGAGGCGATTGGTTAGTGCTCCCTTGCTGCTGCGTTGCAGTTAGCACATAGTTTCTCCGTCCGGGCCGATACGTCGGTCCGGACTTTTTGCATCCCCCCTGACATCCAGATGCCATAACCGATACCGTTGCCGCTTACACAAATCGATCTCTGCTGCCGGCGAACTGCGCCGCGGCATGGCGAAAAGCCGCATAGGTCTGGTTATATGCCTGGTAGTCACGGGTATAGCGGTCGTGTTCGGCGCTATCGGGGTAAAACTGCCGTGATATGCGCACCATAGCCCGCGAGGCCTGCGCGATATCCCGATACACTCCAAGAGCGGTAAAGCAGCAGGCTGCGCTGCCGAGCAATTCCGCCTCCGGTACCTCGGGAATATCTATCTCCATCCCGGAGATATCGGCCTTCATTTGATTCCACACCGTGTTACGCGCCTGTCCGCCGCACGACCGCATGGCAGAAACCTCCCCTACCGCGCTGCGCAGAATGTCCACGGTTTCGCGTACGGCAAACCCTATGGACTCCACCACCGCGCGCCCCATTTCGGCTGCGCCATGATCCGCGCCCAGCCCGTAAAACATGCCGTGATGAAACTCCCAGCTGGCACCGGCATGCAGGGTCGGAAAAAACCACGGCGACGGTGTTTTTGCCCCCAGGATCATGTGCAGCATATCGTGGTACGACACCCCGTGCATGCCGGTAAAGCGACGGAACCATTCAAACAGCAGTCCGGTCGAGGACAGTATTCCGGCTACATTCCACAGACCGGGAATAATGTGCGGCAGGGTGCGCAGGCGGGCATCGGCCAGCGGCTGCTCCGAACAGAAATTGATTCCCTCCGAACTCCCGGCACGATCACAAATAATCCCCGCATCTACCGCACCGGTACCAAGCAGGCTCATGAGAAAATCGCTTCCAGCCGCCACGCACAGGAGCTGATCCGGCAGACCCATTTCACGGGCAGACTCATTCGAAACCGGGCCGACAATCTCACCCGGGCGCAGAAAGGATGGAAAAAGCTCCTTGGGAAGCTGATACCGCTGAAGGTCTTCATCATCCCAGAACAGTGCATCAAAATCTGGGGATGGACTGGCGGTGTGTTTGCAGCCAGTTAAACGAAACGCAATATACTCTGCGCACGAAAGGATGGCGGCAGTTCGCCCGAATATGTCTTCTGCCTCGGTTTTCAGCCATGCGACCTTCGGCAGGAAGAAGGAACGGCTGGAATCCATACGCTTGTCCCGCTTGTCCAGCCACATAAGCACACAGTCAAGGTGCTTCCCTTCGGCATCAACCGGAATAAGGGTGGGGCCGTTGCCGCTTATTGATATGGCGGAAACACGCCCGCGCAGTTCAAGCTGGGTAACAGCATGCATGAACGAACGCAGCAATTCTTCCGGATGGAGACGATCAAAACGCTGCTCCGGATAATGAATTTCCGATCTGCTGCTGGAGACAAGTTCGCCTGTATCATTCACAATACCAGCCTTGATGCTGGAGGTACCTATATCGACGGCAAGACATAACTGCGTGTGCATGCGCTATAATTGCACTCGCGGCAGAGCTGGTCAACCCGCCTAAAAATCGATATAGTGCCGGGTATGAAACTGAAACAATATCTGCTTTGCATCATTGCAATTACAACTATAGGAATCATCTCGATTACCGCTGTCGGCTGTGAATCCCGGGATGACGGGACCTATCATATCGGGGTGTTTGTTCCCGGATATGTCGAGGGAAGCCCTACCTACGAGCTTATGGTGAACGGGGCGACCCGGGCAGCCGAGGAACGCGAGGATCTCACCATTACCGTGGTAGAGGGCGGACCAAATCAGTCCGGCTGGGAAGAATCGGTTATGACTATGGCAGCAAACCGCTCATACGACCTGATAATGAGCTCAAATCCCTCACTGCCGGATATAGCGGCCCGGGTAGCGGAACAGGTGCCGCAGCAGCGGTTTCTGCTGCTGGATGCCGAGATTTCGGGCAATCCGGCAATCGCCGCTACAGCCTACAATCACCGCGAACAGGCCTTCCTGAATGGGTACTTTGCCGCATTACTGAGTCAGTCCGAGCTCCCCTCTGCTCAGGACGGGGTGCGGCTGGGACTGGTTGCCGGGCAGGAATTCCCGGTAATGAACAACGTAATACGCACTGGGTTTATGGAAGGAGCCCGCGCGGCGGCACCGGAGGCCAGCCTTGACTTTCGGGTTGTCGGGGGCTGGAACGATCCCGGCAAGGCGGCCGAGTTAGCCAGATCCATGATTTCCGGCGGAGTTGACGTAATTCTGACCATCGCCGGCGGCGGAAATCAGGGGGTTATTACCACCGCACAGGAACAGGGTGCCTATGTCACCTGGTTTGATGCCTCCGGATACGACTTTGCGCCGGGCGTGGTCATGGGCAGTACGGTTGTCCGCCAGGATACGGCTGCCTACGAGGGCGCGGTAGCCGCCGCCAATGGAGAACTGCACTATGGAGAGACCATTGTCTACGGCGTCCGTGAAGGTTATGTCGGATTCGACACCCAACACCCTGCCTTTCAGGAGCACGTACCGCAGGAGTTCCAGCAGAAAATTATCGATATCGAACAGTCGATACTTCATGGCGAAATCAATCTCCCGATGAATTGAGATCATAATCTTGCACCGTATACTGCATGTAAGGAACGTAGATAAAACCTTCCCCGAAACCGGAATTCATGCAAACCGGGATATCAGTTTTGATATTCACGAGAATGAGATCGTCGGTATTATCGGCGATAACGGTGCCGGAAAATCTACCCTGGTTACCATACTGGCCGGGGAACTTGCAGCTGATACGGGCAGGATCTTTCTGGACGGTGATCAGTTGCCGAACGGCGCCCCTCACCCGCGTGTCGGACTCGTTCACCAGCATCCGCGGGTTCTGGGCGGGAGACCTCTGTGGGAAAGCCTGATTGTCGGACTGAAGGAACCGAGGCTGCGCTGGTTCTCGCGCAGAAGGATCCGTGCCGAACTGCAGGCTCGTGTCGAAAAGCTCGGGATCAAGCTCCCACTGAACGCTGCCGGACACGAGCTAAGCATCGGTCAGCTGCATCTGGCGGAGCTGGCTGCTGTACTGCTTCGTTCTCCCCGCCTGCTTATTCTGGATGAGCCTACCGCAGCCTGCACCCCGGAGGAACGGCAAATCATTCTTGAGGTGATTCGCCGCCAGCCCGGGCTTGCGGTAGTGTATATCAGCCATCGCCACACCGAAATCCGGCAGCTGTGCAGCCGGGTGTTCCGTATCGACAAGGGCCGGCTATCACAGATTCCGGCTGCGGATATACCCGATTCCCGGCCGCAATTCCGAAGTCAATTCGGAAGCCTCAATACAAACCTTCCTCCGGTGTGTACCGCCGATAATCTCTGTGCCGAGCACACCGCAATGGGAAGGATCCGCAACATCTCCCTGAAGGTGCATCCTGGTGAAATACTCGGAATCACCGGGTACCGGGATCATGGACTGCTGTTACTGGAGGATGTTCTGGCCGGTCTGCATCCGCTGCAATCCGGGCACTGGCAGATTCGCGGCCGAACGATCACCTCCATTCATGATGCGCGAATGGCCGGGATGCGGTATATTCCGTCCCGGCGATTCGTACGGGGCCTGGCGTACGAACTGCCTGTAATCGACTCCCTGCGTGAACATATATTGCTGCGGCATCCGGAAGCAGCACGATGGGGAATATGGATCTACCGCCATCTTTTCCGCAGGACCCATGATTTGCTTGAAAAGCTGCAGCTGCCGAACCTTCCGCTGCAGCCGCTGCGCAGTTTTTCCGGGGGAATGCGTCAGCGGGTTCTGATCGGCAGGGAAACCGATATCCACGATACCGCAATGACCTTTGCACTGGTCTGCGAACCTACCCTGGGGCTTGATCAGGAGGGCTGCCGCTTCCTCTGGGATTCACTGCGGGAACTGGCCGCACGCGGGGCGGGGATTATCCTGCTCAGCAGCAGCGCCGACGAAATTTCCCCGGTGTGCAGCCGTCTGCTGCTGCTGCAGGAGGGCATGATTACTACCATTCAGGAGGAACAGTACAGATGACACGAAATTCATCCCTTATTAATCCTCATGATAACATGTCTTTCCTCAGGAGTTTGATACCAATCCTCACCGCCATTGCACTGATTCTGGTCATGCTTGTGCTGGGTGCGGAAAACCCGGCAGGCAGTATCCGGGATTTCTTTACCGGTCCGGTATCCTCGCCGTATGCACTCGGCAATATGCTGGCCCAGACCGCATTGCTGTTGCTGACCGGGCTTGGGGCGATAACCGCCTTTCAGGTGGGCAGCTTTAATCTGGGCGGAGAGGGACAGGTGTATACCGGGGCGGCGGCGGCAGTGGCTGCGGCACTCTTCCTCGCCGGGACGGCCCTGCCTGCCCCGCTGGCGATCCTGTGTATTTTAGCCGCCGGCACTGCTGCCGGGGCAGGTATAGCTGCGGTCTCGGGTTTATCGCGAATGTGGTGGAATGCCGATGAACTGATTACCAGTTTCCTGGTTGGTGCGGCGGCAATACCTGCGGTACACTACCTCTTTCAGGGCCCGCTGTTTGATTCCTCGGCCAATCTGCTGCGTACCCCATACATCCATGAGCGTTTCAGGCTACCGGTACTGCTTCCCCCGTCCCATCTTTCCACGGCTGCCGTCGCTGCGGTAATCTGCTGGCTGCTATTCTGTCTCATTCTGGACAGGGGGGTGATCGGCTCCCGGTTTCGCATAGTCGGCAGCAGTCCGGCCTTCGCGGAAACAGAGGGACTGCCGGTGCGCCGGATACGGGCCGAGGGTTTTATTCTGTCCGGCGCACTGCACGGTGCAGCCGGCAGCCTGCTGGTGGTGGGTATGTATCACGCCGGAATTGTTGGATTCTCGGCCGGGTACGGCTGGAACGGGATTGCAGTAGCCCTGATCGCCGCAAATCGTCCCAAGCGGCTTCTCCCCGCTGCACTGCTCTTCAGCTTTGTAATCACCGGAGCGCGTCCAACCATAGCCCTGAATCAGCTGCGTCTGGATATTGCCCCGATTCTGCAAGCCCTGGTATTTTTATTCATTACTTCCCGCATTGTGACCGGCAGACAGGAGGCTCAGGAGTGAGCGGAATGCTTCCGGGCAGTCTATGGGCTGCACTGCCGATTATTATCGCCGGAATAGGCGGCCTGTACTCCCAGAAGGCTGGTGTCCTGAATATCGCACTGGAGGGGCTGATTCTGGCCGGTGCGTTCACCGCCGTCCTTACCGGCATGCTGACCGGATCCTTTGCTGCGGCTGCAGTGTCCGGTGCCGTTGTTGGTCTGCTGCTGGTGCAGCTGCAGGCTTATCTGGCGCTGCGGCTTCAGGCCAATGTGTTCATTGTCGGCCTGGGGATGAATCTGCTGATCAGCGGCAGCATACCGGTTATTTCACATGCGGTGATCGGGACTGCCGGGGTATTCCGTCTGCCGGCAGGCTTCCCCGGCGGGGAATGGGCGGTGCCGGTCGGTGCGGCTGTCGCCGGCATTGCGGTAATCGGCAGCACATGGATTTTTGGAAATACCCGTTTCGGCATCGAACTGAACTGCGCAGGCAGTACGCCCGAACTGCTCAAGCGCCGGGGACTGTCCCCCGTTCGCTACAGGGCTGCGGCACTCAGTATTTCCGGGATCTGCGCGGGACTTGCAGGAGCAATTCTTAGCCTGCGGATTGGGGCCTATGCCCCGGGCATGAGCGCCGGTCGCGGCTGGATCGCACTGGGGGCGGTTTTCCTCGGCTTCCAGTACCCTGCAGGCGTGGTTGCCGGTGCCTTGATATACGGCATTACCGATGCGGTTGCCGGCAATCTGCAGGAGGCGTCATCCATCCCCAGCGGACTGCTGATGACGCTTCCTTATATTGTTGCGGCCGCGGCCTTTATTTTGTCATCCGCCGTTCTGCGCCGGCAAAACCGGGGATAAGACCATTCATTGCACTCATAACCCGGGTACGTTCATTCACTGTCCAGTCGCGTAATTTTACAAGCTGATGGCGGGCGGTATCCTGGGCGATGTTGCCGGGACTTCCCGGGGCGACCCGCGATGCTATTACCTCGTCCACAGACATTGCCGTTACCTTGTCCAGGCTGGTACCAACCTCCCGATAGGCATCACGGAATGTTTTACCCCCGGCTACCATTTTCAGAGCTGCGTCGGTTGCAAAAATTTCCGGGGTGCATCCTGCCCGCAGCGCATCTTCATGCACCTGCAGCTTGCCGACCGTAAGCAGAATGACTGCGGTGCTCTCTTGCGCTGTTTCCAGTCCGCGCAGAATCGGCTCCTTGGTATCCTGAAAATCACGGTTGTAGCCCGACGGAAGCGACCGGATGATATTCTGAATCTGCTGAACATAGCCGGATACCACTCCCGCCTTGGACCGCAGCAGCTCCAGACCGTCCGGATTCTTCTTTTGCGGCATAATGCTGCTGCCGGTACATAGCTCTGCCGGCAGCGAGAAGTAGCCAAACTCGGGAAGGCTGTACAGCATGAGATCCTGGGCAATCTTGGAGTAGGTCTGCTGCAGCTGCTCAACTGCCTGAAGCACCAGGCTTTCAAACTTGCCGCGGCTGCTGTTTACATAGATGGTATTTTCCAGCACACGCGGAAACCCCATCTGCTCAGCGGTAAATGCACGGTCGATCGGCAGGGGTACTCCGTACCCGGCGGCGGCTCCAAGCGGAGACCGGTTTATCCGTTCATATGAAAACATAAGGAAATCCAGGTTATCGAGAATCTCCTCGGCATAGGCCTGGGCCCACAAACCGACAGTGGAGGGCATGGCTACCTGCATATGGGTGCGCCCCGGCATCGGAACCGCTGCAGTATGAGCGGCAAAATCCATCCAGGCGTGAACAGCTTCCGCCCCGGATGCAAGAATCTGCAGTATCCGATCCCGGATGTACAGACGCGTGGAGGTGAGAACCTGATCGTTCCGCGATCGCCCGGTGTGAATCTTCTTGCCGACCTCGCCCAGACGCCGCACCAGCTCGGATTCAATCGCAGCATGCCCGTCTTCAAGCTCGCGCAGAATCGGGAACCCGTCGGTCTGCGCGGTTCCGGCTATCGCCTGCAGTTCCGCCTCCAGCTGCGTGCACTCCGTACTGGTGAGAATACCAATCCGCTGCAGTCCACGTGCATGGGCTATACTGCCGGCACAATCGTAGGGTATGAGTGCTTCATCCAGCAGATAATCCCTGCCGACGGTAAAGCGCTCGATAAGCTCATGCAACTGTTCGTTTTTCTGCCAAATCTTTGCCACGTTCGCCTCCGCCAAGGAGCATACCTGCCCCATACAGCGCTGTCAACGTTACGGCTGCCGCTTTCAAGTTACGGCTGCCGTTTCCGGAGGGCCTGCAGCATACGGTCCTTGGTATCGGTTCCCAGCACATAGCTGATTCCGGCACCTGTGAGCAGGGCGATGACCCCGGTGAGCCCGGTCAGATTCAAGGGTATGCCCTCAAACAGACTCACGACTGATCCCAACACCAGACCGGTAATTGCAAAGTAGGTGTGACTGTGAAAACGCTTCAGCAGATAGCTGATGAACTTGGCCACCAGCACAATTCCGAATATATGCCCGAACACAAAGATCAGGATAAAGGGCACATTTACCGTGCTGAAGGCGGTCTGCATCGTGGTATACATGCCCATCAGCAGCAGCATGAAGCTGCCGCTTATTCCGGGAATTACGAGTGCAAAGCTGGCTACAATTGAAACTGTAAACATTGCCGCGACCGCAGCAGCGCTCAGCTCGGTAATCGGTTCACTCACTGTGGGACGTTCGGCTAATCCCATCCAGAGCACCAGTCCGAGTCCAATCGCAAAACTCAGCAGATACCACGGAGAAAAACGATCCCGCGCTGCTTTCTTGACCAGGTAGGGAATGCTTCCCAGAATAAGCCCCATAAAAAACAGATTGGTCTGCACAGGGAATGACTGCAGGAAACCGCCGATGAGCCTGGCAAAAGCCACATTGCCGATAAGGACCCCTGCAATAACCGGAAGCAGGATTCGCAGATTACGGCGCCAGCCCCCCTCACTGGAGAAGAAAGAACCGAAGGCCTCCATGAGCTCCTCGTAAATACCGGTGATAACGGCAATAGTTCCGCCGCTGACGCCGGGGATAATATTGGCAATTCCAATAGCTATCCCTTTCAGCAAAAGGACGGGTGAGGGCGGCGGTTTTTGCATAGGGACTCCTTTTTTACCGGAAACTTTCGCCGGATTTCGCCGGAAACTGCTTTTCTGCGGCAAGGGAGGCCAAGCCTCCCTGCAGCATCTTATGTCTCCTGCGGGGGACTGGTCGGTGTAAGCCGAAGCTCTTCACCCTCCGCTTCTATAACGACACTGCCTCCGTCCATAACCTCACCGGAAAGCACCAGCCTGGCAAGCTGATTCTGCACCAGATTGGTAATGGTCCGCTTCAGCGGGCGTGCACCGAAGGCAGGGTCGTATCCCGCATCGGCAAGGAAACGCCGCCCGCTGTCGCTCAAGTGCAGGGTAATCCTGCGCTCGTCAAGCCGCCGCTGAAGCTTGGCAATCTCTATATCAACTATACGCGTAATCTGGTCCTTGTCCAGGCGATGAAAGGTAACAATTTCATCTATACGATTGAGGAACTCCGGCTTGAAGGTACCGTGCAGTATCTCGTTGAGCTGCGACCGGACCTCCTGCAGGTCCTCGTGGCGCAGGATCAAATCGCTGCCGATATTGCTGGTCATAATAACTACCGTATTGCGGAAGTCGACCAGCCTGCCCTGCCCGTCGGTCAACCGGCCCTCGTCCATGAGCTGCAGCAGGATATTAAATACATCCGGATGCGCCTTCTCGATCTCGTCGAAGAGGATAACCGAGTACGGCCGCCGGCGAACAACCTCGGTGAGCTGCCCGCCCTGTTCGTAACCGACATACCCCGGAGGAGCGCCGATAAGGCGGCTGACGGCATGCTTTTCCATGTACTCGCTCATGTCGATACGGGTCAGCGCCCGCTCATCACTGAACAGAAAATCCGCCAGGGTCTTGGTAAGCTCGGTCTTGCCGACCCCGGTCGGGCCGATAAACAGGAAAACCCCGGTCGGCCGGTTGATATCCCCGACTCCGCTCTTGTTGCGGCGGATCGCATCCGACACCGCACGGATACCATGCTCCTGTCCGATCACCCGCTGCGACAGCACATCTTCCAGATGAAGCAGTTTCTGCATCTCGCTGCTCATCATCTTGCTGACCGGGATGCCGGTCCAGGTGGAAACCACCGCAGCGATATCCTCCTCCGAGACCTCTTCCCGCAGAATCGAACCGCCCTCTTTATGCTGGGCGTCGATCTCACTGCCGAGGGCTTCCATCTTCTGCCGGATATCCGGAATGAGTCCATGCTTGATCTCGGCTGCGCGGGTATAGTTGCCGTCACGTTCAGCCTGGGTCTCCTCAATTGTGAGGTTCTCCAGCTGCTGCTTGAGCTCCCTCAGCTGATCGATCTTGCCCTTTTCGTTCTGCCATTGGGCATACATCGCATCCCGGTCCGAGCTCAATTCGGCCAGCTCGGACTCAATCTTTCGCAGCCGTTCCATGCTGGCGGAATCGCTTTCCTTGCTCAAGGCCTGTTTTTCAATATTCAGCTGCATAATACGGCGCTCAAGCTGATCGAGTGCGGTCGGCTGACTCTCTATCTCCATCTTGAGCCGGCTCGCCGCCTCGTCGATCAGGTCGATGGCCTTGTCCGGGAGAAACCGGCTGGTAATGTAGCGGTCGGACAGGACCGCGGCGGCAACCAGTGCTTCATCCTTGATTCGCACCCCGTGATGCACCTCATAGCGCTCCTGCAGCCCGCGTAGTATCGCAATAGCACTCTCCACCGAGGGCTCGTTCGTAAATACCGTCTGAAAGCGCCGCTCCAGCGCTGCATCCTTTTCGATATGCTTGCGGTATTCATCCAGGGTGGTGGCCCCGATGCAGCGCAGCTCACCGCGGGCCAGTGCCGGTTTTAACAGGTTGGAGGCATCCATTGATCCCTCGGCAGAACCGGCACCGACAAGGGTATGCAGCTCATCGATAAACAGGATAATGCGTCCCTCGGAGGCGCCGATCTCGTTGATAACACCCTTGAGCCGCTCTTCAAACTCGCCGCGAAACTTGGTCCCGGCAACAAGTGCCCCGAGATCCAGGGCCAGAATCGATTTGTTGCGTATACTGTCGGGAACGTCCTTGGATACGATACGCCGGGCGAGCCCCTCGGCAATAGCTGTTTTCCCGACCCCCGGTTCACCAATAAGCACGGGATTATTCTTGGTGCGCCGCGACAGGACCTGCATAACCCGGCGGATCTCTTCATCACGGCCGATTACCGGGTCCAGTTTCTCCTGCCGTGCCAGTTCGGTGAGATCGCGGGTGTACTTCTCCAGTACCTGCATGGTGTTTTCCGGATCCTGGTCGGTCACCTTCTGCCCGCCCCGAACATCCTTCAGGGCCTCGAGAATTTCTTCACGGGTTACCCCGTTCTTCTTCAGGATGTCGGCCGACGGGCCGTCCCCGGCAAGCAGAGCCAGCAGGATATGCTCCGTGCTGATGAACTCATCCTTGAGCTTATCCATCTCCTTTTCCGCGCGGGTAAGGGCACGCAGCGCAGCGGTTGACATCTGCATCTGGGCGGAATCCCCGTATACCTTGGGAAACCGTTCAACCGAGCGCTCCAGCTCCGTGCGAATGGTTGGAATGGACACCCCAAGCCGACTGAGCAGCGGCGGGACGATCCCCTCCTTCTGTTCGATCAGGGCATACGCCAGATGATCCGGTTCAATCGCAGAGTGATCGTTTTTCATTGCAAACGCGCCGGCATCCTGCACAGCCTGGCGCGCCTTGGTAGTTAATCGTTCATAATCCATGTCGGTAATATACCAATGATTCAGAAATTCGCAAAATCATTCGACTGGAGTATTCGGATCGTTTCCCCATTCAAGCCATGAGCCGGCATAATTCCGCACGTTGCGATATCCCAAAAGACGCAGGGTAAAATAGCTGTGGGTGGAGCGTGAACCGGAGCGGCAGTACACGATTACCGGTTTGTCTGTGGTGACACCGCGGCCGGCATACAACTCCCGCAGCTCTTCCAGAGGCCGAAAGGTAGGATCAAACAGATCCAGAATATGTTCCTCCCAGTTAATATGTACAGCGCCGGGGATATGCCCGTTTCGGGCTGCGGTCTCCATGCGGCCGGAATACTCGGCCGGGGTACGAGCATCTATGAGTACAGTATTCTGATGTTCCAGCGCGGAGTAGATATCCTGTTTGGTCGCAAGCGGCGAACCGGGGTTTTCAGCAGTATCCGGAATATATTGAAGCGAGAACGTCTCTGCAGAACGGGGGCGAGGCATCCCCTCCTCCAGCGGCAGCCCGGCCTTCTGCCAGGCAATTATCCCGCCGTTCAGCAGCTGCATATCCCTTCGTCCGAACAGCTCCAGGGCCCAGAACAGGCGGGCGGAGGGAACCAGACCGCTGTCGTCATAGAACACCAGTCGCCCGTGGTTGCCAATCCCGGCTGCAGTAAATCGTTCAGTCAATCCGTTCGGCGGCAGCAGCGCACCGGTTTCGGAATCGGGATCCTGCAGAAGATTTGCAGGCAGGTTTACGGCACCAGGTATATGACCTTGCGCAAAATCCGCAGCGCCGCGGCACTCTACGATATGTATTGATGAATCACGCATATCCTCGTACAGCTGGTTCACCTCTATCAGCAAGTGCGGTTCGGACATAACATCCCCCTCGACCCTCAAGTTAACATAAAAGATATATTTAATAAACTACCCGGGTTGTACTTGTCGAAGCGAGGGTGTGCGAATACCATGGAGCGATGGAAGACAATAAGAACCATGA
>CAZANF010000051.1:0-13863 GCA_964486425.1 uncultured Spirochaeta sp.
CAATAAAAATCTGTATGTACAGGTTATAGACGACAGCATCGGGAAGACCCTTGCAAGCGTCTCAACACTCTCCAAAGATAACAAAGCTATGCGCCCCCGGGTTGAAGACGCTGCAAAACTTGGTGAGCAGCTGGGAAATCAACTGAAGGCAATAGATGTGACCGAAGCGGTTTTTGATCGTAACGGAAATCTATATCACGGGGTCATTAAGGCTTTTGCAGACGGTACGCGAAAAGCCGGGATCCAACTGTAGGAGGGACCTGTGGAACAAGATAAAGAATTTACTGAAAAACTGATTAAGCTGAACCGGGTTTCCAAGGTAGTAAAGGGTGGTCGCAGATTCTCCTTTTCCGCTTTGGTTGTAGTCGGCGATAAGGCCGGACGTGTAGGTTACGGCTATGGAAAGGCTAATGATGTCGCCGAAGCCATCCGCAAGGGTGTGGAGCGGGCAAAAAAAAGCCTCATTACTATTCCACTCAAGGGCGGTACGGTACCGCACTGGATCCAGGGACAGTATAAGAGTGCTGATGTCCTCATTAAGCCTGCTGCTCCTGGTACCGGTGTTATTGCCGGTGGGCCGGTACGAGCGGTTATGGAAGTTGGTGGTGTTCATGATGTGTTGTCCAAGTCACTTGGCAGCCAGAATCCGGTGAATATTGTAAAAGCAGTATTCAACGGATTGGAAAACATGATGGATGCTAATACGGTGGCAAAGAACCGTGGCAAAAAAGTACGCGAACTTTGGGGTTAGCAGAATGGCAAAGAAAGCTGCAAAGAAAGTAAAGGTTACCTTGGTACGTAGTACGATTGGTCGAAAGCCCGAGCACCGACGCACAGTTCGGTCTCTGGGGCTGCGAAAGATCGGTGGCACGGTTGAACATGAGCTTAACCCTGCTATTCAGGGTATGCTGGACTCCGTATCGTTTATGGTTAATGTTGAGGAGCTTTAAGTATGGCTGAATTACATGCACCAGAAGGGGCGACCCGTTCCAAAAGAATCAAGGGTCGCGGTCCGGGCTCCGGAAACGGCAAGACCTCCGGACGCGGTCATAAAGGTCAGAATTCACGTTCCGGCGGCGGCGTCCGTCCCGGATTTGAAGGTGGGCAGATGCCGTTGTACCGGCGTATTGCCCGCAGAGGATTCTCCAATTACCCGTTCAAGAATATCGCATTACCGGTGCACACAGGTGAACTGGACAAGGTATTCAGCAACGGGGATGTGGTGACCTTGGAAGCCCTGGTTGAGAAAAAGCTCATTCGTAAAAGTGTTGAGTTCGTTAAGATTCTCGCCAAGGGCGAGCTGAAAAAGAAGCTGACCATACAGGGGCTTCCCGTAAGCTCTGGCGCTCGTGAAATAATCGAGTCTGCCGGTGGCGCGATCTCGAATGTTGAGACTGAGTAAAATTTATGGCACGTAACCCGTTAGTTGACATATTTAAAATCAAGGATTTGCGTGACAGATTACTGTTTACATTTGGTATGCTGGTAATCTTTCGCCTGGGTACAACAATACCTATCCCCGGCATCAATGTGAGTGCACTTCGCGCGTACTTTCAGGCCCAGCGTGCCGGGGGCGCAATGTCGATCGAGGGCTATCTGGATTTCTTCTCCGGTGGAGCGTTCTCCAATTTTTCCATCTTCATGCTGGGAATAATGCCGTATATCTCGATGCAGATTATCATGCAGCTGATGGTAATCGTGTTTCCCTCTCTGAAGCGCATATCTGAAGAAGAGGGCGGACGAAAACGTATTCAGAAGTACTCCAGGTACGGAACAGTGGTGGTTTGTATTCTTCAATCCTTCGTTGTGACGGTATACGCCGACAGTATTCCCAATGCGATTACAATGAACCCAACCGTATATGCCCTTACGGCTATGCTGACAGTTACCGTCGGTACACTGTTTCTTATGTGGCTCGGTGAGCAGATTACGCAGCGTGGTATTGGAAACGGAATCTCGCTGATTATATTTGCCGGGATCGTTGCGCGAATGCCTGCTGCTGTATGGCAGCTGGTTCAGGCAATCAGACTGGATAACCTGAACCCGGTATTCGTTCTTGTTGTGCTCGGTATGTTTGTGGCTGTTGTAGGGCTGGTTATCTATGAGCAGCGTGGTCAGCGTAAGATCCCGGTACACTATGCCAAACGGGTAGTCGGCCGGAAAATGTATGGTGCGCAAAACACCTATATTCCCTTCAAGATCAATCCGTCGGGGGTTATTCCGGTGATTTTTGCTTCTGCGTTGCTGACATTTCCGTTGCAGATTGCGCAGAGCCTTGGGCCGAACATGCGCTGGCTGGCTAATTTCGCCAACTGGCTGTCGCCTACCGGAACACCGTACATTATTATCTATACCCTTATGATCATTTTCTTCGCCTACTTTTATACACAGGTAACCTTGAATCCCATCGAGATTGCCAAGAATGTGCGTGAAAACGGCGGTTCTGTTCCCGGGATTCGATCCGAAAAGATGGAAGAATACTTTACAAAGATTTTAAATCGCATTATTCTCCCGGGTGCTCTGTTTCTGGCTTTTATTGCGATCATTCCTACGATTGTGCAGCGTCTGTTCGATTTTCCGCTGGAGGTTGCATACCTTATGGGCGGCACGTCACTGCTTATTCTTGTAGGGGTCGATCTGGACCTGATGTCTCAGATCGAAGGGCATTTGACGATGCATCATCACGAAGGTCTTACAAAGAAAGGCCGTATCAGATCGCGTAATCTCTAACGTAGGAGGAATATTTATATGGCACGTATAGCAGGAATTGACTTACCGAATAAACCAGTGCATATCGCATTGACGTATATCTATGGTATCGGACGCACATCAGCGCTTCATATTTGTGAAAAGACCGGCGTAGACGGTCAGACTCGTATGAACGATGTACCGGCAGAGGATCTGAACAAGCTCAGAAGTGTAATCGAGAATGATTACAAGGTCGAGGGTCGTTTGCGAACAGAGGTTTCACTCAATATCAAGCGACTGATGGACATTGGCTGTTATCGCGGTCTTCGCCATCGACGCGGATTACCGGTGCGCGGTCAGCAAACACAGACGAACGCTCGTACTCGCAAGGGTAAGCGCAAGACGGTTGCTGGTAAAAAGAAATAGAGTTTCGCTAAAATATTAATCGGAGGATTAGATCCTTGGCAAAAGTTACACGGAAGAAGAAAGAAAAGAAATCAGTATACGAAGGTAAGGTGTTTATTCAGGCAACCTTCAATAATACGATTGTTACCGTTACCGATGTGGTTGGTAACGCCTTAAGCTGGGCTAGTGCGGGTTCTCTAGGATTTAAAGGCGCAAAGAAATCTACGCCTTATGCTGCCCAAACTACTGCTGAGACCGCTGCGCAAAAGGCAATGGATTATGGTCTGCAGGAAGTACATGTGTATGTGAAGGGACCGGGCGTCGGACGCGAAAGTGCGATTCGATCTCTTGGTGCCCTGGGATTACGGGTTAAATCGATTAAAGATATCACCCCGATTCCGCACAACGGGTGTAGACCACGCAAGAGTCGTCGCGTTTAATTACGTAAACGACGCGGCTACTATGGAACGGTAGGCACGAGGAGCATACATGGCACGAAAGAATTTGTTGCAGGGTTTCAAGCGTCCGAAGGGGATTACATTTGAACACTCCGAGGTTAACCCTGACTACGGAAAATTCGTTGCATATCCGTTTGAGCGAGGATATGGACACACTATAGGGAATACCCTCAGACGTGTACTCCTGTCTTCGATTCAGGGATATGCAATTTCTGCAATCCGGGTAACCTCATATGCGAAGGATGGGACCTCTCATGTCCTGTCAAACGAGTTTGAAGCGATTCCCGAGGTATTGGAAGATACGGCAGACGTAATTTATAACCTGAGGCAAGTACGATTCAGCTTGCCGGAAGATGTGGATTCAAAAACTATTCTGGTTAGTCTGAAGGGTGAAGGTCGTTACACGGCCTCCTCACTAGAGGTTGATTCAGATGTAACGGTGGCAAATCCGGATCTGTACATTCTGACATTAATGCCGGATGCACATATTGATATTGAGATCCAGATAGACCTGGGGCGTGGATATGTCCCCTCCGAGAGCAATGAAGAATATATTGATATCGCTGGTACGATACCGCTTGATGCTGTCTATACCCCGATCAAACGGGTGAAATACGAGGTGCAAAACACTCGTGTCGGACATCGGACGGACTTTGATAAACTTGTTTTCGAGGTCTGGACAGACGGCACTATCAAACCGGACGATGCAATTGCCGAAGCCGCAAAAATTGCTAAGGATCATCTGAGTATCTTCATCAATTTTGATGAGGACCAGATTGTCTCGGATGAGCATGATGATGAAGAATCTCGTCTTTTAGACAGCTTTCTGAGTACTCCTGTAGAGGAACTTGAACTTTCAGTGAGGTCGAGCAACTGTTTGAAGAATGCGGATATCCGCACGATTGGTGATCTTACTGCCAAGACCGAAGATGATATTGCGAAGACAAGAAACTTCGGCAAGAAGTCTCTACAGGAAATCAAGGAAAAACTTGCTGAATGGAATCTTTCGTTAGGCATGTCGGATTACAGCTCTATTAAAGGGAATCTGAAATATCATCAAAAGGTAGGATCGGGAAAGGAAACGCAAGATGAGACATAGAGTAAATTATAACCCTCTGAATCGCACTTCGAGTCATCGAAAGGCGCTGCACAGGAGCATGGTAACTAGTTTGTTCCGCCACGGACGTATCAAGACCACGCAGGCGAAAGCACGGGCGGTGCGTCGTACTGCAGAAAAAATGATCACTCGTGCTAAGGTAGACAGTGTACACAATAGACGGATGATTGATCGGGACATTAAGGACCAGGAGATTCTGAATAAGCTGTTCGTTGAGATCGGCCCACGTTATACAAAAAGACCCGGGGGATATACCAGGATACTCAAACTGGGTCCGCGATTTGGGGATGCCGCAGAAATGGTACTGCTGGAACTGGTTCAGGATGAATTGGTTGAAAAGCCGAAGAAAAAGACCAGGAAGGCAGCACCCAAAGCCGAATCAAAGCCTGAAGAGGTAAAATCCGCCGCTGAAGAGCCTGTTGCTGAAGTACCGGAAGAAGCCTCGACAACAGATGATGCAATCAGTACCGGGGAATAGATAGCGTGAAGCTCCCCTGTGTGAGAGTAGAAAGCAATAAAGGGCGCCCTGAAATGGGTGCCTTTTTTATTACATTGTTTGTATCTTTGTGCCGATACAAATAGTGGAGGTCCTTTAGCTCCGTGAGCGGTAAAAAAGTAATAACCAGTATTTCAATTACCATTCTACTCATTAGTATCTTTGTTCTGGCCGCGTATAGCGGAGGCCTGGACTGGTTTGAAGTACGGTTCTACCAGGAAGCTGTAAGAACCTCGCATATGGAGCAAATGCGGGAAGCACGCCGGCGTTTTTCTGATACAATTGAGCGTTTGATTACCCGGGCTGAGATAATGGTAAGACAAGACGGTTTTATGACTGTCTTTCAGCTGAATCAATCCTCTGAGGCTATTCAAAACCGTGACGAAGTGGTTGGGCAGATTGCCGAGGAATTCCCGAGCTTCCTGTATGTCCGGGTGTACGGTATACAGGATGAACGACTCCATTACAGTTCCCTGGAGCGTGATGTTATTGAACGCGGCGACGGCCGGATGGTCTATTCTGAAGTCCTGCTTGATGAAGAATTGCAGTCCGAGTACAGAATGGTTGAAGGAAACGAAACCAGTTCCAGTGAGCTGGACGCGGATACAAATCGGATACTGCTGAAAATCCCCATTACAGACAGCTTCGGACTTCTGCGAGGAAATGCGGTGTGGGCCTTTTCCGCTGATTTGGGGAGTCCTGCCTTCAGAGATCTTGGGCTGTTAGCCTTGCGGGAACAACCGCGAATTATTGATAATACTAGTATTCTTCTGAATTATACCCCGGAACGGGCCGGTTTGATTTCTCAATTACAGTCTCCCATCCAGGAGATGGAGGTACTGCAAAATCAGTCAACTGATACGGAGCTGGTCGCTCTCCAGTCGAGAGATCCGGATACCTATCGCTTGATACTGCTGCGGCAAATCGAATATTTTCAAATCTCAGACCAGGTCAGATTACTGCTTGTTGCAGCGTTATCATTTACCATTTTTCTAACAGTATTTTTATTACTTCATGTCAGAAGTGACCCCGTTTTAACCGTCAGAGATCGAATGAAGAGGTTGCAGCTGGAGGTGTTTCATCAATATCTGGATGCTCCGGACGGTCTGGACAGCAAATCCATGGAGCGGGAACTGGACAGGTTTCGTTATACCATGCGACGACGGTTAACCTCCGGCCTCGGTAAGCTTCCTGAAGATGTTGATCAGAGCATCGAGAAAATGATTGCCTCCGGCTGGAAGGAAATTCATGAATTGCTGATCGGGAGCAGGGAGCATCAGGGCGTTGATATGGAACGTCTTGAATCCGTTCTTGACGAGATTGTATCGCGCATCCAGAATGTGCAGCCTGCCGCTGCAGGTGTTAATCGCAGATCTGGCGCGGACGCTGCTCGGACGCAAGGTGGATCGGAGGTCGAGGAGCTGGACGAGGTCGAAGAGCTGGACGAGGTCGAGGAGCTTGATGAGGTCGAGGAGCTGGACGAGGTCGAGGAGCTGGACGAGGTCGAGGAGCTGGACGAGGTCGTGGAGCTGGACGAGGTCGAGGAGCTTGACGAGGTCGAGGAGCTGGACGAGGTCGAGGAGCTTGACGAGGTCGAGGAACTGGACGAGGTCGAGGAGCTGGACGAGGTCGAGGAGCTGGAGCCTGTCGGGGACAACCTTGCCGGGTTTGAGTCGGTCGATATGTCATCTCTTGATACCCCTGATTTTTTCAGCGAGCTGGAAGATGCTTCACAGGATGAGGATTTTCTTTCGCTGGACGAACAAGTGGAAGAAGCGCAGCTGGAGGAAGAGCTTGCTGACACCGACGCCGGCATTGATACCGGGGGGCATCTTATCCCTCTGTCGGCCGGGTCGAAGCTTCTGCGATCCAGTGATTTGTCATCAACATTTGATCGGGAAGGGAGCTTGATGCATTCTGAACCGGGATTCCATTTCCAAGTGTTTTCCGTTGTACACACGGCGATAAAAAATGATGAAGGGATTTACAGAATCGAGTCGTCACAGTTCTTTCCATCATCCGCACCCAAAGAAGATGATTTTACCGCACTCGTCCGTAATGTTCTACAGTCAGAAGCTACCGACAAGATTGATGAAAGGAAGACAATATCACCGAAGAAACGATTTGCCGAGATCTGGAATAGTATTGAACAGGGAACGTTCCGGATTGATCCCTTGTTCGGCGCGCATGACTTTGATGAGGTCCGGCTGTTTCGAACATTAATGCTAATGAGCAGAGTCCTGGATGCATCTGTTGTTGCTGTATTTCGGGATCGAGGTGATCGGCTGCATGCTATGGGAGGACTTGGGGTCTCCGAGAGCTGTTTATCTGGTTTGCATATCCCCTTTGTAGCATTACCTGATGAAATGCTTCAGGCACTGGAGGGAGAAAAGGCAGTATTAATCAGCTCCATTGAAAGTATAGAAGATATTTTCTCCATATCCTGTAGCAATGAAAAATTCCCGCGCTTATCCAAAATACTCTGCCTTCCGGCCCGGTATAAAAGCGAGAAATGGTATCTCCTTTTTGCATCCACCAGACCAGACTGGGACCCTGTTCCTTTGCTCGCCGAGAACGGTGTGGAACTGACGGCTAAGGAGTTGGTGGCAGAAATGAATCAGTTTTGACCGTTAGTGACTGAATTGATTGTTGAAACAAGGAAGTTTTCTCTGGCCTTGACTGCATCTTGATGCAGTTTTTTGCACTGCTGATCAACCATTACCTCAAGGTCAAAAAGCGAGACTGCAGATTGCAGATTTCCCTCGGTTAATGCCGGAAAAGGTGTTTTGGTAAAGGCCTTTTTTGATATGAGCGGTATTGTTTTACCATGGGTTAAATCGGCGAGAATCCTTTGGCCTATCGAGGATTTATAGAACATTGCAATTAGAATTGCGGCCTGGGGATTATGCTCGCGTAACCTGAACACCAAAAGGTTGCTGCTTGGTATGGCTTTCATATTGAAATCGGGTGCTATAATGGCTACTCTTCCAATTGATCCGACAATGCTGACGAGTACATCATTAGGTTGCAACTGGTATTTTTCAGCAATGGAGATCTGATTTTTAACCGTTACGCTTTTAGCTAATCTGGTGAGGTACCCGTTAGGAGGAAAGTCGGTTATCGAAGCGACAAAATACTTGTCTGCATCTTGTTTCTGCTCTGCATCCGGTTCGTCTTTTATTAGAGGAGATCGCAGCAGGGTGGCGATTTTCCCTGGGGTAGTAGTTGGAAGACTTTTGAGAATTGAGGTTGTTTCGTTGGATAGTTGTGTCGCTATCATTAAGGGTATCTCCCAGATAATAAGGTTATATATACTGTACTTTGCTATATTGACTAAGTCAATAGTGTTCACAAAATTAAATAGGAGAGAAATATGTCCAAAAAAATAAGTATATTCACTGATGGTGGCTGCCACGGAAACCCCGGTCCAGGTGGTTGGGCCTTTATTGTTGAAGGTGAGTCCGGGCACCTGAGCTGCTCCGGATATCATCCTGAGACTACTAATAATCGGATGGAATTAACTGCGGTCATTCAGGCTCTTACCTGGGCGTCCTTACAGGGCACGGAATCCGCTATCAGTGTAACGACAGATTCTCAATATGTGAAAAACGGTATAACTGTATGGATTTTCACCTGGGTTAAGAACGGCTGGAGAACCAGCAAGAAGCTTCCGGTTAAAAACCAGGATCTATGGATGACCCTCTATGACCTGACAAAAAAGATTGATGTAGACTGGAGCTGGACACGAGGACATTCAGGGCATCATTATAATGAGCTGTGTGACTCACTGGTTCAGGAAGCAATTCACAAAAAAATAGAATTTTCTCCTCCGGTTTAATGTCGAATTGACGATTACCCGGTATATAGATATATGGGTATTAGTAAAATAATCGGCTATGTTCCGGACGGCTACTATGGTCATCTGGTGAATATTGATGTGGATATCCGTCGGGGAATTCCAGGGATTCAGATTATTGGTCTGCCGGAGGGGGCTGTACGGGAAGCTCGCGAGCGAGTACGGATGGCGTTAACTAATTCCGGATTCCCAGTAATCGGAAAAAAGATTCTTGTCGGGCTTGGACCAGCTGATGTGCCCAAAGCCGCCGCAGGTCTGGATCTGGCGATTGCGTTAGCCATTATCCATGCAGATGCACAGCCAGCGGTCGCGGAAGCAGTAATCGCTGTCGGTGAGCTCGGACTGCATGGTGACATCCTTCCTGTCCATGGTGTGCTGGCGGCTGTTGATGAGGCCTGCAAATCCGGCTGCAGCATAGCATTTGTTCCCCGCGGGAATGCTCGCGAGGCGGCTTTGATCCGGGGTGTATCTGTTTTCGGACTCGATACCTTGCAGCATGCCTGGGAGCGTTATACAGATTGTGGGACTCCAACTCATGATTTGTCGCATCATTCCGTTGAAAGTGCGGAAGGAATTTATCAGATTGAAAATGACAGTTGTGATGGTGAAGGCGAGTTTCTTGGAACTGCTGAGCTTATACGTGCTTCCCAGATTGCAGCCGCCGGCAATCATCATATCGGGCTGTTTGGGCCTCCGGGAACCGGGAAGACCCTGTCGGCGCACCAGTTGGGCAGTCTGCTTCCTGATATGAGCCAGGCAGAGATGATAGAGACTGCCCGAATCTGGAGTCTTGCTGCTATGATTAATCCGGATGAGGGTATCAATCCGGCCCCTCCGGTTCGATTCCCGCACCATAGCGCATCTGTTGAGGGTATGATTGGGGGCGGCAAATTCATGACTCCCGGCGAAGCCTCGCTTGCTCATAACGGCCTGCTGGTACTGGACGAGATTGCGGAATTCCCCCGAAGTGTGCTGCAGGCATTACGTGATCCGCTGGAAAGCGGGAGCATTCGTCTGGTACGTGCCGGGGCGCACATAACCTTTCCTGCGCGTTCTTTGGTTTGCATTACCGCCAATCTTTGTCCATGCGGTGCTTACGGCAGGCCCAAGAGTATTTGTTCCTGCACCCCAGGCGAGATTAGCCGCTACTGGAGGAAGTTTGGCGGGGCGATTATGGACCGCATACCGATACGGGTTGCCTGTTCGCCGCAGGCATCGCCGGTGCGAGTATCTCTGGGGGCTTTGCGAAAGTCGATACTGCTGGCTCGCAAAAGACAGCATGACAGATCAGCTGCATACAATGGAATTGTGGATGCGGATACAATTATTCGGACGGGTGGTGCTGATGCAGGGGTAATAAGCCGCTGCACCGAAGCGGCCCGGTTAGCCGGTTTGTCCTTTCGCGGAGCGCATCATGTACTGCAGCTGTCACGTACTATTGCAGATCTGGATTCCCGGGATGTTATAGAAAAGAGGGATATTACGGAGGCAGCTGGTATACGGGCTGCGGTCCAGGGCGGCAGTCCATGGGCTTATAGCCATCAGACTTACTGACGAGACGCACAGGATTGATGAGAGCGCTTGATTGAAGCTCGCTCGCCACGTATATTATCTTCATGCGCTGGTATTCTCAAAAACAGGTCCTGCTTTTCTCGTTTCTCGGGGTGCTGCTGGGTATCATGGCTGCAGCCGGCATAGGGTTAGTCGGTTACCGGATTGGCAGTTCTGCTGGAGGAGATCCGGAACCCGCCTCTGTGGAGTCCGCACCTCAGTCCGTGCCTGCGGCTGAAAACCCGGAGACGGGGTACACCGGTGACTTTAGGCCGGCGCTGCTCTCCGAGCGCCGGGATTATTATGCAGATGAAACCGAGAACATCGACATTTACAATTCCCGCAATAGCGGAGTGGTAAATATTACCACCGAGACATTGAGTTATAACTGGTTTCTGGAACCGGTACCTGGTGAAGGGACTACCGGTTCCGGTTCTATTATTGACGAGCGAGGTTATGTTCTGACCAATAATCATGTCGTTGCAGATGCCTACAGGGTTTTTATTACCCTTGCCGATGGAGAACAGGTTCAGGGAGAGGTTATTGGAACCGATCCGGAAAATGATCTGGCAGTGGTAAAATTCGATCCCGCCGGTCGTAATCTGAATGTAATTCCCATGGGTTCAAGTTCCAATTTGAAGGTCGGGCAGCGTGCTCTGGCGATCGGCAACCCTTTTGCGCTGGATAGAACCCTGACCGTAGGTATTATTTCCGGTTTGGGCCGTCCGATACGAGCTCGCGGCAGTCTGGTAATACGCGACATGATACAGACTGATGCATCGATTAACCCCGGGAATTCAGGCGGCCCTTTGCTGGATTCAAGGGGTGAGATTATCGGGATTAATACCGCAATCTATTCCCAGTCGGGCGGTTCAATCGGTATCGGGTTTGCCGTGCCGGTGGATACTGCAAAACGGGTTGTTCCGGATTTGATCTCCTACGGGTATGTTCGCCGGGGCTGGATTGATATCGTACCGATACAGCTGTTTCCACAGCTGGTCCGCTATGCTGATCTTCCGGTAGATGAAGGATTGCTGGTTAATCGTGTTATTGACGGGGGAATGGCTGATCGTGCCGGTATACGGGGCGGGAGCCAGCGGAATACTGTTCGCTATGGAAATACCCTTATTCGATTGGGAGGCGATATCATCATTGAGGTTGCGGGGGTACGAATTGGTTCCCTTGCGAATCTGTACGAGGCTCTTGAGGATACCTCTCCGGGCGATACAGTGGAGGTTGTGCTCATTCGCGGCAATCGGGAAATTTCGGTTCAGGTTGAACTGACTGATCGACCGGAAGAATTTTTATGGAGTTGATTCATGCCTCCTTTTAGAGTTGCAGCTGAATATCAGCCGGCCGGAGATCAGGGGCAGGCGATCGCGAAACTGGTGCAGGGAATTGACGCCAATGCTCGCTTTCAAGCCCTTCGCGGGGTTACCGGAAGCGGAAAAACCTACACAATGGCAAAGGTTATAGAAGCTACCCAGCTGCCGAGTCTGATCATATCGCATAACAAAACCCTCGCTGCCCAACTGTATCGGGAGTTTAAGGATTTCTTCCCCGACAACGCGGTTGAATACTTTGTGAGTTATTACGATTACTATCAGCCGGAGGCGTATGTGTCTTCGCGTGACCTCTACATAGAGAAAGATTCCTCAATTAACGATGAAATCGACAGGCTGCGGCTTGCTGCAACTACCAATTTATTCGAGCGACCGGATGTGATAGTCGTAGCAACGGTTTCTTGCATATATGGTTTGGGAAGTCCGCAAGATTACCGCACTATGCGTTTGCGGTTCGACATCGGGCAGGAGCTGAATATTACTGCGGTCAGGTCAAAACTGGTCTCCCTGCAGTATGAGCGAAATGACACGGTTCTGAAACGCGGAACATTTCGAATCAAGGGTGATACACTTGAGATCTTTCCGGCGTATATGGAGCATGCATATCGGATCGAACTTGATTTCGATGAAATATGCGGTCTTAAAGAGGTTAATCCACTCACTGGAGAGGTGATGGAGCAGCGACAAACCTTGTTTGTGTATCCTGCAAAACACTTTGTAATGCCTGAATCGCAGATGCTGCCGGCACTGGACGGGATCAAGCAGGAGCTGAATGATCGTTACACCCAGTTGCAGAATATGGGTCGTCTGGTTGAGGCCCAGCGACTGAAAAGCCGAACGGAATATGATATAGAAATGATGGAGGAGATGGGGTACTGCAGCGGAATCGAGAATTATTCCCGTCATCTGAGCAATCGCCGTGAGGGTGAACGCCCGGCGGTGCTGCGCGATTATTTTCCTGACCAGTTTCTTACTTTCATAGATGAGTCGCATGTAACGGTGTCCCAGATAGGCGGCATGTATGCGGGAGATCGCTCGCGGAAGCAGTCATTGGTTGAATACGGATTCCGTCTTCCTTCGGCATTGGATAATCGCCCCTTGTTCTATGAAGAGTTCGAAGGTCTGCTGGACAGAACTGTTTTTGTGAGTGCCACACCGGGCGAAAAGGAGCTGCAGAAGTCGGCCAATGTGGTCGAGCAGATAATTCGGCCGACCGGACTGGTCGATCCGCAGGTGGAGATCCGGCCGACCGAGGGACAGATAGAAGATCTGTATGCCGAAATCCAGAAGCGTATCGCGGTGAATGAACGAACCCTCATTACTACCCTGACGAAGAAAATGGCCGAGGATCTGTCTGAGTATCTTATAAACCTTGGGCTAAAGGTGCAGTATCTTCATTCGGAAATCGAAACGGTAGAACGGGTTGAAATTCTTACAGCACTGCGTACCGGTACATACGATGTGCTTGTCGGTATTAATCTGTTGCGGGAGGGGCTGGATCTTCCCGAGGTTTCGCTCATAGCTATACTGGATGCAGATAAGGTTGGATTTCTCCGCAGTGCAACCAGTTTGATCCAGACGATCGGCCGTGCTGCACGAAATGTAAACGGCATGGTGCTTATGTATGCAGATAAAGTAAGTCCTGCCATGAAAGAGGCAATTGACGAAACAGACAGAAGGCGCACCCGGCAGATAGAGTATAATGAAAAGCACGGCATTACCCCGCAGACAATTCGCAAATCGATCCATGAAATCCTGGTTCGCCAGGTTGAGGACAAGCGTCAGAACGAAAAAGCAACCGTAGACATAATATCCAGAGGATTCAATCTCATGCAGGCAAAGGATCGCAAGAAACTTATCCGTGAGCTTGAAAACCTTATGCTGGAGCACGCCAAAAAGCTTGAATTTGAGGAAGCAGCCCTTGTAAGAGACGAAATAGACAAGATTCC
>CAZANF010000052.1:0-13676 GCA_964486425.1 uncultured Spirochaeta sp.
AATCTATGTGTTTACCCCGAAGGGTGATGCGGTGCAGCTTCCCAAGGGGGCAACGGCGATTGATTTTGCCTATCACATCCATACCGAGATCGGGGATCATATCTCCGGGGCCAAGGCCGACGGGGCAATTATCCCCCTGCGCGAACCCCTGAGGAACACCCAGGTGATCGAGATTATGACCAGCCCGCATGCCCACCCGCATGTCCACTGGCTGCGATACGTTCGCACCACAAGGGCTCGCAGCAAAATTCGGCACTGGCTGAACAAGCATGACGAGAACCTCATTGTCGATAAAAGTATCGTCGCCCGAAAACGTGAAACCGAACCCAAGCCAACGATCAGGAAGGCAGCGGATACGACATCCGAACCCGAAGATACCTCAACGGTAATGGATACAAACAAGGTGGGGGTTCGTATCGGCAATGAGCGAAATCTGATGATTCGCTTTGCCAACTGCTGCCACCCCAAGACCGGTGATCCAATCGTCGGCTACATCTCGCGCGGGCGGGGAATTATTGTGCATCACCGCGACTGCAAGAATCTGCAGAATATAAGCGAGATTGATGAACGGACGATTGAGGTTGAATGGGAAACCGTCTCCCCCAAGATAACCAAGCGACTGCATGTAACCGCACGAAAGACGCCGAATCTTTTCTCTGAAATTGAGGGAGCAATACGCAAGGTTCACGGCCATTTGATTGAGGGAAGAGTCGATGAAAGCGACAACGGGAACCTGGACGCCCGCTTCACACTGGAGGTAGAGCGTGCTGCAGATATGGATAAGATAGTTCGTTCCATACGACAGATTCCTTCAATTTTAACCATCGCAAAACTTGATCCTACGACCCATACATCAGTATTCTAGTCATATACCACCAAGGAGGTTATATGGCTCGCATTACGTTTAAAGGAAATCCTGTAAATACTATCGGGGAACTGCCGAAGACAGGCAGCAAGGCCCCTGATTTCCTGCTTACCAAAACAGATCTGACCGATGTCACCCTGGCGGACTTCGCCGGAAAAAAGAAAATATTGAATATCGTACCTTCACTGGATACCGGGGTATGCCTTACCAGTGCCAAACACTTTGATTCATCCATTAACGACTATCCGGATACCGTAGTACTGACCGTCAGCTGTGATTTACCATTTGCCCAGCAGCGGATATGCAAGAGTGAACACATCGACCGGGTTATCCCGCTGAGTCAGCTGCGTTCGCGTGAATTCGGTCGTGACTACGGGGTGGAAATGATAGATGGACCGCTGCAGGGCTTGAGCTCACGGGCTGTTGTGGTGCTTGATCGGGACAATACGGTGTTATACACCGAACAGGTACCGGAAATTTCCCATGAGCCTGATTATCAAAAGGCACTATCTGCGCTATAGTGCGGCATGCAGCTCCACATAGTATTAGTTGAACCGGAGATTCCGCAGAATACCGGTAATATAGCGCGCACCTGCGCTGCAGTAGGTGCGCAGCTTCACCTGGTGAAACCTATGGGTTTCACCATCACCGACAAACACGTAAAGCGCGCTGGACTGGATTACTGGCACCTGGTGGATTTGCAGTATCACAACTCACTGCAGGAGTTTTTATCCACTGTCTCAGCAGAACACTGTGTATTTGCTACCACCAAAGGGGGCAAGGTATACAGCGACCTCCCAATAGGCGATGTATGCTATCTCGTTTTTGGCAAGGAAACCGCCGGACTGCCGGAGGATCTGCTGCGGCAATATCCGCACAGGGCAGCCCGAATTCCGATGCGCAGCGAAGCCCGGTCATTGAATCTATCCAATGCTGCTGCCATAATGGCATATGATGCACTGCGACGCCATGATTTCCCCGGCCTGCAGTGCACCACCGATACGCTTTCAGACGACAGGAGGGTTTCATGCAGCGAATAGCACTATTTGGGTACGGGAATATGGGTGCAGCCTTCGGGCAGGCCCTCCATCGTTCCTTTCCGGGAATCAGCATTATGGTTGCAGAGGTAGACAGAGGGCGGGCGGATGCCGCTGTCCGGGAGATTGATGCCCGGATCATTATGCCGGACAAGCTGAGTGAACCGAATGCATTAGCCGCGCTTGATGATTTTCAACCGGAGGTAATCCTGCTGGCCGTCAAGCCCTTCCAGTTTTCCCAGCTGTCTGTGGCTCTGCGAGCATATTGCAGGAACAGCATCGTCATCTCGCTAATGGCCGGGGTTGGTTTGGCTACGCTTGAAGCCGGACTGGGTACGACCCGTATCGTCCGTTTCCTTCCGAATCTGGCTGCTGCATACGGTAAATCGGTAACTGCAGTGACTCCTCATGCATCCGTCCCGGCAGAGGATCTTGAAACCGCAACAGCTGTCGCGGAATCCGCCGGTACGGCTGTACTGCTGCCGGAGGATCAGATATCCTCGCTCATCGGCATCTCGGGCAGCGGCATAGCATTTGCCTTCCAGTTCCTGCACGCGCTGTCACTGGCCGGCACCCAGGCAGGGATTTCCTACCCTCGCAGTCTCGAGATAGCAATATCCACCCTGGAAGGCGCCGCTGCCGCCGTACGCGAATCCGGTATTCATCCGGCAGAATACGTCACCAGGGTTTGTTCCCCGCAGGGAACCACAATCCAGGGTATTGCCGCACTGGAAAAGCACGGCTTTACCGCCTCCGTAATGCATGCGGTGCATGACACTGTCCAGCGCAGCCGCGATATGGAGAAAGAGCACTAACCGGCGGCTGCGACTGCCTGGATCGCCGGATCTGAACCTTGCAACGAATTTTACACCTGAATTCCATCTGATTTGATGTTTCCCGGAATAAATCCCGGTATTAACAGATGGAGGCCGTGTGATAAAAAAAATAATTTCCCTGTGCTGCATTATATTCGCTTCCGGCTGCTCCACCACGCCGGAAGATCCGCGAGATTTTTCTGCAGCTCCCCTTCACGGAATGATCTACAACTCGAACGGCCACGGTATCTTCGCTGCCCAACTTGTCCTGCACGATTCGACCGGGGATTTCCGGGAGATATATTCCGACATTCAGGGCCGCTTCAGCTTTCCCCATGTACCTCGAGGCAGGCTGCAGCTCTCGATTACGCATCCGGAATACGAAGAACACAGCCATACCTTTGATTTTCTGGATCGCACACAGATCCTGTACCTGAAGCTGATTTCCTGGATGGACCTGATCGGGGTATGGAAAGCCGCAGTTACAGAGGAAAGATCTCAGCAGGCGGATATCCTGCTTGGGCGCATACGGCAGGCAGGCTGTCCACCGGAGGTATATACCGCGGCACAGGCAGTCCATGCCTATCGCCGGGGAGAAACCGAATCAGCATATGAGCTTCTCGATTCGCTGTCCGATGAATACTCCGCTGCAATCGGCACTGGGGAATCCCGATGATACGTCGCCTGTGCGGACTGTATATCATGGTATATACACTTGCCGCATTGGACTGCATTCACGCAGATATAATCGAACAAATGCAGTTTCAGAACCAGCAGATAACCGACATTCTGTTAAGCGTGGCGATGGCTGCGGATGTGTCAATCATCCCGGATGAAAGCGTATACGGCACTGCCTCGCATCTCTTTACTGCAGCGGACTTTGAGACAGCCCTCGCCGGGTTCCTGCAGACTCACCACTTGTACATGGAGAAACGCGATGGCATCTATTATGTTTCACGACTCCAGTCCTTCTTCTCTGCCGAGGAAGGCCTCCTGTCGCTGCGGGCGTATCAAACGGATGCCCACCTGCTGCTGCAAACCCTGTCCGAATCCCTGGAGCAGACCTTGCTGCATGATATACCACCCGGGCAGCACCTTACCATCCATGCGGACAGACTGAGTCCGGAAGAGATTCTCCAGATCATCAATCTCCAGCTTCCGGATTACCGCCTGGTGGAACATGACAACTGCTATGAGTTTATCCATATATCGACATCTGCCGCAGGTCAACAGGATCCTGTGTCTGCGGCTATCGTCAGGGAAGACGACCGCTACTCGGTGCAGGCGGATCAAATACCTGCGCATCGGGCGCTGCAGGAACTGTTTGAGCTGGCAGGTTATGAATATGTATTCCTTACCCGTCGTGACGAAACCCTGCGGAACATCAGCTTTCAGGACCGCAGCTTCAATGATCTGCTGTCCCTTATCCTGTATCAGGCCGGGCTGGATGCAGTATTCCAGAACGAAACCGTTTTTGTCGTCGAGATACAGCAAAGCGACATTCTGAAACAGTTTCGGGAACATCGGGTAATCTTTCTGCAGCATATCGCAGTACAGAGTCTGCCGAACCTGCTGCCGCAGGGGCTTTCCTCAAGTATTCTTGTAAAACACGACAGCGAGCGGAATGCGGTGATATTGAGCGGCACCCCGATTGAAATAGACCCGATAGAGGAATATATACGCAACATCGATGTACCAGCCGAAAGACATACCCAGCGAAGAATCGACCTGCAGCATCTTGCCTCCTCAGCCGTTCAGGAGCTTGTTCCCGGTCAATTGCGGCACCTGAAGATTGTGCCTGTTCCGGAGACCAATTCTCTGCTGGTGCAGGGAAGCCATACCGGTATCGAACAGCTGGAACTCGTACTGGCGCAGGTAGATACCCCGATTCCCACCGAGCCGATACGGCTTCGGTATATCCAGGCGGAAAGCCTCATGGAATCCCTGCCGCATGGTCTACATTCCGGGGATTTTACCCTGTCTGGTGACAGCTCACTGGTGATGTATCACGGATCCGCCTCCGGGACGGTACAGCTGCGCAAGCATCTTGATCTTGTCGACCAGCCTTCACCTCAGATTCGCTATCAACTCCTGGTGGTGCAGTATCAGCGAGGCAGGGGTTTGCAGATCGATTTTGAACACGAAGCAGTTACTGCAGAAGCCGAGGAAGGTTCCTCAATACCACAGCTTATTTCTGTACTCGGGAACCTGCTGAGCGTTAATTTCGATGTCGTGACTCATTTCGGCATGCAGTTTGCTTCGCGACTCAGTCTCGGGATGAAGCAGAACACCGCCCACATCGTGGCAGACACCACGCTTAACGGGATAACCGGTGAACAGGTCTGCTTTCAGAATACCGATACCTATCGCTATCGCGATAGCGAGGTGGATCCGGATACCGGCGATACGAGACCGGCTGGTGTGACCCGGGAGATTACTGCAGGATTGATACTGCAGGTTCGGGGATGGACATCGGGAGACGACATGATAACGATGGAGGTAGATGCCACCGTGAGCAAGCGCGGGGCAGATACCCGGCAAGGGGATCCTCCACCGACATCAGAACGAATCGTGCAAACCCAGGTGCGAACCCGGGCCGGAACACCGGTAATAATTGGAGGACTCATCCAGCGGGATGAAACGATACAAACCAGCGGCATACCATTACTTCACCGTATCCCGCTCGTCGGCAGGCTGTTCGGCAGCACCAGGGAGTCGGTCGAGGAAAGTGAAATGGTAATCTATATAGTTCCGTTTGTAGAAAGCGGACTGCCCCCCGATCAGGACAATGCGCAGCTCATCCAGGACATTCTATCCTGGGGATTTCAACCGGAGGCTGGAAAATGAAAAAATCCGCATATTCCCTGCAGGACTTCCAGCCCCTGCCGAGACAGCAGTATCCGTCACCATTTATTGAAACAAATGGAGCGATCCTGCTCGCAGACAATGGTCGGGAACTGCAGATCGGTATTACAGATGCTCTTAACCTGCAGCTTCAGGCACGGCTGCGGCGCTATCACTGGAGCCAGCCGGATCAGAAAGAACAGATCAGGTTCATACCGATCGACCCGACGGAACTCACCGCCTATCTCGGCAATTGTGCACCCGATGAACCGGGCGGTGCATCCCCGGATGTCGAAGAGAGCGACCACACCCTGTTGGACCGCCTGGCCCACGATGCTCCGATAGTCAATCTGGTAAACAGTATCCTTCTCGAGGGTATCCGGCGGCGGGCATCAGATATTCATATCGAAAGCGGAGCTGCCGCTATAAACGTTCGACTCCGCATAGACGGCAAGCTCCACACCGAGCGCAGCCTGGCTCGCAGGCTACTGACCGGAATCAGTTCTCGTGTAAAGGTCATGGCGAATCTGAACATTATGGAACGACGCATGCCGCAAGACGGCAGATGCAGTGTAACTATACAGGACACGCCGCTGGACATTCGTATCTCGATAGTGCCTACAATCCATGGAGAATCCATTGTACTGCGGCTGCTTCAGCGGGATAACGAAGTACTGACGATAGAAAACCTCGGATTCAATCCGCAGGAACTGACAGTCATCAGAGATCTTGTTTCCTTGCCCCATGGGCTTGTTGCAGTAACCGGCCCTACCGGGAGCGGAAAATCAACGACCCTGCATGCCATGCTGCGTGAAATTCGCAGCGACGAGATCAAGATTATTACGATAGAGGATCCGGTTGAATTTCGGACACCGGGTATTGATCAGCTGCAGACGAATGAGCAGATCGGACTGGGATTCGATACCATCCTGCGCAGGATACTGCGTCAGGACCCGGATATCATCATGGTCGGTGAAATCCGGGATAAAGCAACAGCGGAACTCGCAGTTCGTGCCGCACTAACCGGTCATCTGGTACTGACCACCCTGCATACCAATGATGCACCAAGTGCCGTTACCAGGCTGATTGATATGGGCATCCCGTCATATCTGCTCGCAGGCGTACTGCAAGGTGTGATTGCCCAGCGGCTGGTAAGGCGGCTCTGTCCGCACTGCCGCATCCCGGCTGCGGAAAGCAGTGCCGAACATACGGCATTCCGGAAACTGCTGTCGGAAGCGGGCCTGCCGGACACCAGCAAACCGGGAGATTCCCCGGCTGGATTCCGTGCCGTGGGATGTCGCTACTGCAGTGAAAGCGGATATATCGGCAGAACCGCCCTTACCGAGATACTTGATATTGACAGAAAAGCGGAACAGTGGATTCAGCAGTCCCTTTCGGTACATGAAATGAGGGAAAATATCGCCGACCGTGGCATGTCACGGCTGGTACACAGTGCAATAGCAGCAGTCCGCAGTGGAGAGATCTCTGCGCTCGAGGCATATCAAAAAACCGGCGGGTTCTTATGAGTCCTTATACCCTCTACCCGGCGGCCGAGACAGAACACGGCATGCGAAATGAAGCACAAAGGCCTCCGAGGTTGCGCCCACGAAACCTGCTTGAATTAACCCGATCCCTTTCCCTTCTGAGCTCCTGCGGGATCACCATAAAAGAGGCGCTGGAAATCTCAAAGGGATTTGTTCCTGCTTCATCACAGGCCCTTGTTCAAGGTCTCCAGCAGGGCCTGAGCCGCGGGGAGCAGCTTTCCGATCTCATGGATACCTGTCCGGAAATTTTCCCTGCCATGTATCGGGGGCTTATACGAATTGGTGAGGAAACCGGAAGGGTTTCCAATGTCCTGCAGGAATTAAGCGGCTACCTGGCTGAACATAACCGCATAAAGGACAAACTTATTGGTGCGCTGATCTACCCGGCGGCAGTACTCATGGCTGCGGCTGTGGGTCTTTTTCTGCTGGCATACGTTGGATTGCCTCGTCTGGAGGTACTATTCCTGCAATTGGGCCAGGCACAAACGGCAACAGATATTCTGAACCGCTTCCATGTGAGCCTGCTCATAATCGGCGGAATCATACTCCCCTTCCCGGTGATCGGTTTCATCTGGATATTCCGCAGGCATTTTCCGGATGCTGTCCGCCGCCGAATCGAGGCTGTCGGCCTGCGGATCCCGTTTACAGGAACCCTGCTGCTGTACAGCAACCTGCTGAGGTGGAGCTTTGCCATGGAAACCCTTTCAGCTTGCGGTCTCACAATAGACCAGGCGCTGCTTCGCTCCTGCGAAACAATGGAGATGCTGATTTTGAGAGAAGAAGTGATTCGGATCCGTAACCGCGTAGTCAGAGGCGACCCCCTATCGGAGTGTATCGGTGACGGATACATCCCGCCTTATGTACGGAAATGGGTCGCGGTTGGTGAACAGTCCGGGCGCATTCACGAAATCTTCCGTCAGCTGCGCCGGTTCTACACAGATGAAACCCAAAAGCGGGCTCAAATCTGCATGAACTCCGCCGAGCCGATTTTACTATCCCTGGTCGGGATTCTTCTGATTACTGTAATCCGCATCGGGATAATCCCGCTATTTCAGCTGTACGGGGAGGTAGTATGAAACGTCGGATTTTTCAATATGGGGCTGGTGGATTCACATTTGTGGAAACCATTATCGTTATAGGAATCATTATGATTCTCACCGGATCGGTAGGATTTTCCGCAATCGGATTCCTGGACCGGGCAAGAAATGCCTCGGCCCGTACCCAGATCGAGCTGTATTCCGCCGCGCTGCAGGCCTATTATCTGGATACCGGGGTACTGCCGACTCGGGAACAGGGACTGCAGGCCCTCTGGCAGGCACCAACCTTTGATCCCGTCCCGCATGGGTGGCGCGGCCCGTATATCGACCGTCCGCTGCAGCCTGACCCATGGGGACATCATTTTGAATACCGTATCCCGGGTAAGGAAGGTATGCCGTTTGAGATATCCTCCCCCGGTATGCAGCGGTTGAACCCGGGAGAAGCCTCGAATGGCAGGTGGTAATACCCATCGTGGAGCCGGGGGGTTCTTCCTGCTGGATACCGCTGTGGCGACAGCGATACTCGTGCTTGGCATAGTGATAGCACTGCAGGGAATTACAAGCGGACAACGACTGCAGCAGCGCCTCTGCGACGAGATAACCGCATCGGCTGCTCTGCAGTATTCACTCATTACCCGGATGTATAGCGATAACCCGGGAGGCTCTGCAAATCATGAGTAATCGCCGTAATCCCCTGTTCATCGGTTCCGCAGGTTTCACCCTGGTTGAAACAATCATCGGGATAGGCGCAGCTGCCGTGCTCTTCTCCGCCGGAGCAGGACTGTTGTCGCCGCTAATGCACAGCAGTATACGTGCGCATACGCAGCTGCGGAGTATTACCGGACTGCAGCGTATGGCCGACCTTTTGGCGAAGGAGGCCATGATGATCGAATGGCCGTTCTGGGAGCATGCACAGCTGTCATCCGTACACTCCGCCGACGGGACGGAACTGAGTATCTACGGGTATCATGGCGATCCTGCCCAAAGACTCACCCTGCACGCCACAAAATCCGGAATTGCCCTGCATACCCCGAGTATCAGTTATACGGTTTCACATCTCCGAAATCCTGCTGCTGCATTCCTGTTTGAATCAGACGACCGGGTATACGGCATAGAGATCCGTGCTGATTACCTGCAGGAAACCATCAGGTTTGCAGCGCCTTTCGCGGCAGCGCCTTTCGCGGCACCTGGTTCAGGAGGCAGCCAATGATAGACCGCCCGCTCTGCAGGGGGGCTCACGGATACATAAGCCCCTGGATGATAGGTATCCTCATGGCCGCCGCAATCTCCATATACGCCCTGCTCTCTGCGACGGGAACCGGGTTCCTTATGCAGCGCCGGCGCAGCGAGTATCACCAGGCTGCAGCAAGGCTGAATTCAATAACCGCTCAGGCCATATCTCTGCTTCGGCGGCGTGGTATCGGAGAAGCAGATTCTCCTCGGGCATCATACATGATCAGTATGGATGCCCTAGTGCAGGAAGCCAAAGCAGACGGGGTGAATCTTCAGGTCTGCGATATATCATCACGATTAAATCCCAACTGGATGGCCCCGTTTATGCTCGAACGTACCAAGCTCAATACAATCCTCCGGGCCGGGAAAACACCGGCAATGCTTCAGCAGTTTCGCCAGGAGAACGGCTTTTCACTGCATATTGAGGAGTTCTACCGGGACTGGTTCAGCACTCATGCAATAGATTCTCTGCTCACACCGTACAGTTATGCAAACATCAATATAGACGATGAATTCAGTCTGCGCAGGCTGTATGAGTACATCAGCCGGCACAGCGGCGAGCTATTCCAGGCGGAGATACAGGGACTGAGAAAACGCTCGCAGTTTCTCACCCCGCTCGAACTCCCTCAGTTTTTCGGTGAGTCGTACCGGCGGATTCATCCAGTCATTCACGCCGGTCCGGCAATGAATATTCACTATGTACCGGAGGAAATTCTGCATGCAGTCCTCTCGTACCCGTACTTCAACATAGATAATCCGCAGACCGTCACACAACAGATTATATCGCACCGCAATGGTTCCGGTATCAAGGCCGGGGAACTGCCGGGGCTGCTTCAGGTTCCCCCGGACAGCCCGCTATTACAGTATCTCGGGGTACAAACCTATTTCTGGAGGATTGATGTACACTTTGCAGAATACGTTCAAACGACAATTGTCGCTGTGGTTCCCCAACCTCAGGAACCGGAACCATACCGCCGGATCAGGATTATCCGGCGCAGTATATCAGCGCTGGAGAAGCTTCCGAAGGGATCAGGTGCAGAAAAAATGGCTGATCATTGACCGAAGAGATTATGCCTTTGTCGTACTCAGCCTCCCTGCAGGAACGCATGGCGATATAATCCGGCCTACCATTCTGCAGAATCTGTCACGAATCTACCCGGGAGACCCGCAGAATACCATCCTGGAATATGTTCGAATTCCCGCGAAAGAACATGAAGTCAGAGTGGGAGTCCACCTTATACAGAATAACACCCTGCAAACCTATAAGCACAGCGGCAAGCGACTTCTTTCTCCCACCTTGCTTGCACTCCAGCTGGAGAAGTCGGCAGGAACGGCAGCGGAATCTGTAGATATACATGGACCCCGGTGGATAGAACGACTGGAGTTCGACAGCGGTGTTCTGGACGGGTCAATCTGCAGCATCTCCCGGGAGGCCATATATACTGATTCCCCCTGGAGTGTCGTGGTACAGGGTATGCAGCTGCCGGAATTAGCGGATATATCCCGGCGAATGCGAAAACACGCACGTCTTTTCACGCGTCCGAAGGTGTTCTCCCGTCCGACAGTCAGGTTCATTATCTACTTCCTTGCACTGCTCATGGGGATTACCGCGTTCACGTATCGGAAATCACTCCAGCTGCAGATCGATATCAACCGTGCGCAGCATGAATACACCCTGCTTCGACAAAGGGCAGAGGCCGACCTGCTTACGCAGATTGAATTGAACAAGCAACGGAGCGCCGAGCGTATATTCCGCAGTTTCCCGGGTTACAGCTCACTGGCAGCAGTACTTTCTACGGTTTCACGCGGGATCCAGATACTATCCGTACAAATGCAGGATTCCAGCTTTCGACTGGAATTGCTCGGCGGGTCACCCCTGCAGGAAATACTGCGAATCCGGGATCTGGATATTGTAGCATCCGCAGAATTGCCCGGCTACGCCGGCAGCATCAATGCAAGCGAGGAATCACGATGGGTAATCCAGGGCAGTTTTCACAAGGAAATTCCTGTGTATTCACCGAGGGTAGCCGTACAATGAAAGCAGCATCTCCCTTGCTGATATATGCGGCTTGTTCCCTGGTTATTCTCACTGCAGGGACGGTGAGCTATCAATACCTGACTGAATTAGAAATTGAATACCAGAGAGCGTGCGAGAAAATCCAGAGTTTTACCATATCCGGATATCCCGCCCCCGATGCGGACAAGGCGGAAGATTTACCAGTCGGCCAATCCGGGGATTTGTATCACCTTGCAGCAGAGGTGCAGCATACACTGGAGGATTACGGACCTCGGTCGGTTACGCTGGGGGTTCGCCAAACCCACAGGGGAGATGTGGTACATACAGCAATTCAAGACCACCCGGAAAAGCTGCTGCAGCTGCTGCACGACTTGGAGAATGATCACCCCGGCTGGGCGATTGCAGATATCCATCTGCACCACCAGCCGCCTGCATCCTGCATCCTTGAGCTGGAGATCGTCCATGACTTCAGGTAACAGACATGTTATGTACAGACTTCTCCCGGAGCTGATATTCATCCTGCTGATCTGTATCAGCATGTGTATACTTGCCGGCACGGTACGGAAGGTACCCGTTCGAATGGATATCAGAGAAACTGATTCTCCCGTAATTCCTCCAGATCCTGTGCTGCTTCCCTTCATAGATCCGGAGATGCTCGGCGAATACTTCAGCTGCAAGACAAGGGTGCCGTCTGTATCTCCGGCAGCCGGCAGCAGCTTCCCGGAGCAGCCGGAGCAGCACACATCGAAACCGCGCATACCGGCCCCACCGCAATTTAAGCTGATCGGCACCCTGCAGGTCCGGCACAGAGGAGAGCTTGTCAGTGTACGAGATTCTTCAACAGGGGAGATTCGTCTGATACCCAAAGGCGACCTGGTAAATCAGGCCGACGGTATGGAGTTATTTGTATATCCATGAGTTCACAGCTGGTAACCGTGTGCTTTATTGTTGTATCCGCGGCAATCATCTGGTCTGATATCCGGTGGTTCATTATCCTCTACATCGCTGTAACTACCGGCATAGCACTATGTACCCTGATCAGAACCCTGCTCATGAATATACCAATCGGGAGTATACTTCTTGAGCTGCTTCTGTGCGGAACAGCCGGCGTCTGCATCTGCATCGCTGCTCGCGGCGGTGTGGGCCGAGGGCGTGGTGATCCCGGAGGCCGGCGGCGACGAGAGCGACGAGCGCGACGACGGTGATGCGGGCGACGAGGGCGATGCCGGAGGCGCCGAGGACGCGGGTGGCGGCGGCTGAGGGCGAGCTCGGGGGCGGTTCGGCACCGAGGTCGCGGCCCGCACGCCGGCCCGCGGCCTATCGGACGCGCACGAATCGCCGCACCCGCCCTCAAGTCGCGCGGCGGTTCGGCCGATCCCGCCCCGGATGGGCACCATCGGCAATCCCGTCGTGACCGGTCTCGTGCAGGCGGCCCAGGCCCAGCAGGTCGCCGCGCGCGAGCGGGACCGGGCCCGCAACGCCCAGGAGGCGGCGCGGGAGCGGGCCGACCGGCTCGAGCTGCGCGTCGAGCAGGCCGAGGCCCCCGAGGCGGTGGGGCCGGTGTCGGACGACGAGCGGTCGCCGGACGACGGTCGGCGCGAGCGCGAGCCCGACCACGGCGGCGATGGGTCCGGACCCGGCTCCGCGCCCGAGGGCGCGTCCCCTCCCGACGAGCCACGGCCCTCGCTCGACCTGCAGGCGTGACGCCGCTCGGGCGCACGTCGGCCGCGAGACGGCGAGATCGCGGCGGGAGAGCCTGATCGCCGTCGTCCCGTACACTTCCCGCACCATGACCGACACGCCCCCGACCGGCGATGCCGCCACCGCGTGCATCACCACGCCGATCTACTACGTCAACGACCGCCCCCACATCGGCCACGTCTACACGACCACGGTCTGCGACGTGTGGGCGCGGTTCATGCGGCGGGCCGGCCGCGACGTGTTCTTCCTCACCGGGACGGACGAGCACGGCGTGAAGGTGGAGAAGTCGGCCCGCGAGCGCGGCGTGCCCATCCAGCAGCACGTGGACGAGAACGCCGCGGAGTTCCAGCGGATCATGGGCCTCTTCGCCCTGAGCAACGACGCGTTCATCCGCACCACCAGCGAGCCGCACCGGCGGCAGGTGCAGGCGTTCGTCCGCCGGCTGCGCGATCGCGACGCGATCTACCTCGGGCAGTTCGAGGGCTGGTACGACGAGGGGCAGGAGGAGTACTACACCGAGACGAAGGCCCGCGAGCTCGACCATCGCAGCCCGGTGAGCGGCAAGCCGCTGGTGCGGGCCACC
>CAZANF010000053.1:0-13670 GCA_964486425.1 uncultured Spirochaeta sp.
GAGAAATCACCGTTCGCATTCTGCAGATCAAACGTGAACTCAAGCCCTTGTTCCGCCAGCTCATCCTGAATCCCCTGTTCCACTGCATCCAGAGCAGGATGAGACACGATCTTTGAAATACCGATAACCCGGTCTTCACCTTCCTGCGAACCCGCAGCAAACCCTACCACTGCCGTGGACAGCAGCAATGCCGCCCCAATCAATCTCCGTACTACTGACATACCCATCTCCTTCTCATGCAAGTCTTTTGCTTCCAAGAAGGTATTTTACTGAACCCTGAATCATATGTCCATGTATATATTTACATTTTTTATGAATATTTATTACGTGAATAAACTGTCTCCGGCTTTGCTCCGATACAGAAGATATGCTTCACTTGTCTGCCGGAAAGGGCTTTTCCTACGGATTCCTGTGTATGATCCTCGGTCTCGGGATTGGCCTGAACCCAACAGCCGTGACCGCCGACACAAGCATCTACGATCATGATCTTACCTTTGATGCACCTGAGCTCCCTGGACCGGATGAGCCCTTTCTGCTGCAGGCCTATGATGCGGTCCAGGCCCTCTGGATGCTCCGGAGAGCCGGCTTCATTCAAACCCTGGAAAGCTCCGACGAGCCGGCACATAGCCCGTCTTCACGCCGCACCATCAGGGTACGCAACGCCCGGGTAGTGCAGGTAGAGCATCAGCTGTATACGATTCATGTTAACGGGGTTCCGCTGGATTGGGATCGCAGCTATATCCGGTACAACGGGCACATGCGAAATCTCCGCGCTCTGTTCAGCTATCGCAACCAGGAGCATCCGTTCGACGAACCGCTTTTTCTGGATTAATGCATAGTAATCCGCACAACTGCACCGTTGTTATTCAGAAGCTCAAGCCGCCCGCCGATCTGCTCCGCCAACCCGCGCATCAGAATAAATCCGAAACCATCTGAACACTCCATTCCTTCGGGAAAGCCCGGCCCATTATCACATATCTGCAGCTGCCAGCCCCCACCGGGAAGGAAATTCGCGGTCACCCTCAGTACTACCCGGGTATGAGTAGCTGCGTATTTCAGGGAGTTGGTAAAGGCTTCGGTCAAAATGAGCGACAGCGGAATAGCGGTATCAATCGGGAGAATAGTATCCAGGAGATTATGAGTGAAGGTGCATAACTGCTGATCCATGGCGTATACCGCCATAACAGCCCGGAACACCCGCTCCACCAGCTGTTCCAGCTGCGCCCCCTGCAGATTATCCGCCTCATAGAGTATTTCATGTACCGCCGACATCGCCCGAACCCGGGTATTTATATGCGAAAATACTTGAATCGACCTGTCATCCACACGAGTCTGTTCAATCGAAATCAGACTGGTAATAATCTGCAGGTTATTCTTCACCCGATGATGAATCTCGCGCAGCAGTACATCACGCTGATCGAGGGCTGCCGTAAGATTCTCGGCCTGCTTCTGCAGTTCCTGCTCCCTGCGGGAGGCCGATTCCATGAGTGTGTTGAACGCTGAGGCTATCTCCCGGTATTCAGGCACGCGCTGATTCATGGGCAAGCGGGCCGAATAGGTTCCTTGACTCGCGCATAACAGTATTGACTTGAAATTGGATACATTGCGAATCAGATTATGCTCAAGGATAACCCCGGCGATGGTAGAAAAGATGACCGTGAGAATGAAGGTAATCAGCGCGCCCCTGAGGTAGAAGCGCTCCAGCACCTGCTGATAATAACTCAGATCGTAATGCAGCATCAGCACGAACATCTCACCGAAGGGGTTGTCCCGGCTCAGGAAGGCCTGCTGCTTGTACGTGACCAGCAGATCATCCTGAACGAAACGCACCTCCTGATCCTGCTGGAGCTGATCAATGATATCAGGCTCCAGAACCACCCTCTCACCTGAAATAAGCGACCACGATCCTAACCCGTTAAAGGTCGCCAAATCTGCGGTCTGAATATAGGTGTGTTCGGTAAGCAGCGACTGGAAGAACAGCGCCGGTGAAAAATCAATCTCCTGACGCTCAAGATATTCATTGAAATCCAGCGACAGCTGCAGAATATACTCCGCCCCCGGCGGACTCAGATATGAATAGATCATCAAGCGTCCGGTAGTATTGGAAATCGCCAGACGCTGGGTATACTGTGCCCCGCTGCCAAGCACGGAGGCAAGAAACTGGGAGAACTGTGGGCCGATATCGCTCAACTGCATCCCCATATCCGGCTCAAAAGTAGTCTGCTGGATAATGAAGTTACGATCGATCAGGTACAGGTCCACCCGGCCGATCTCCTCCGCCACCCTGGCGAGAAGCCCGGAGCTCCAGAGCCTTGGGTCGGGCTGATATTCAGCCAGAAGCAGCTGTGCTTGACGCAGGGATTCCTCCGCCTCTCTCCGTGCATCGCGTTCCAGGACCTGCAGGATTTCATCCAGCAGCCGCAGACGCTGCGCAACCTGCGAGGTAATCTCCTGCCGCTCCTGGGTAACAATCCTGTCCATCTCATGAGAAAACGAAAGCCCGAAAAAGAGACTTAATCCCAGCGCAGTGAGCCCAATCATGGCTACAAGAATGAGCAGAATACTCCTTTTCATTTCCCTATTGTATTCATTTCCAGGATGTTGAGCAAATACCGCTTTCAAGGTTACTTGCCGGAAAGGTTAACACCCTGTAAACTTTCACCATGAAGTCAGCAGCGAGAACCCTGCACCAGGGGATTCGCAATACCAACCGCCGGTCTCTGCCGGCTGCAGAATGAAACAGTCAGTATCGGTAATCCCTGCCGTCGTTTTCCCGCACCAGACGGCTTTTGCGTCGGGAGATAGCAGACGGCAGTATCCGTTCGGATATTGATCCCCGGCAAATCGCGGCCTATACCGGCAATGTGTGTATCCGGATAACAATGGATTCGCTGTCAGCAACCAGTACAAGGAGTTACTATGAAACAAATCCCGCCGGACACCCTCGCCGCCCTGTCCGCAGGCGCAACCGCATGGAGCACACAGGAAAACCGCGAGCTGGAACTCCCCTCGCTTACCATGAACGACGGTCCTCACGGGGTCCGCAAGGTTGCTGATGTCTCGAATCTGGACTATTCGATTCCGGCCACCGCGTTTCCCACTACCGCCTGTCTTGCCGGGAGCTGGGACACCGGGCTGATTGAGCGCGTAGGTGCAGCCGTTGGCCGGGAATGCCGCGAGCTGGGGGTACAGATCCTCCTTGGCCCCGGATTGAACATCAAGCGGTCCCCGCTCGGCGGGCGGAATTTCGAGTATTACTCCGAGGATCCTGTCCTCTCGGGGGAACTGGCTGCAGCCTTTATCCGCGGAGTACAGTCCCGGCAGGTTGCCGCGACCATAAAGCACTTCACCGCCAACAATGCGGAATACCGGCGAATGACTGTACAGGCGATTATTGATGAGCGTACCCTGCGGGAGATATACCTGCCGGCCTTCGAGCGGGCAATCCGCCGGGGAAAACCCTGGGCGCTCATGACTGCCTACAACAAGCTTAACGGCGAGTACTGCACCCAGAGCAAGTGGCTGCTCACGGATATCCTGCGCGATGAATGGGGATACGACGGTCTTACGATGTCGGACTGGGGGGCGGTGGATGATAGAATATCGGCAATTACCGCCGGACTCGATCTGGAAATGCCCGGCCCCTCCCCGCATTACAGCGCCGAGCTTGCCGCGGCACTGGCCAGGGAGCAAAAGGACCGGCTGCTGCAGCCCAACGCGGCTGAACCGGAGCGCAGAAGTCGTACGCCCCTTTCTCTGGAGGACGCTGTCCAGCGAAGCATTTCCTCCCTGAAGCGGCTGGCCTCCCGGGTGGCTGCTGTAGCGGACGGCCCGGTCGATGCGATTCGTCCTGCAACTGCTGCCGAACACCATGTGCTTGCCCGGGAAGCGGCGGCGGCAGGAATGGTGCTGCTGCAGAATACAGACAGCATTCTGCCTTTCGAACCGGCATCGGTATCCAGTCTTGCGGTAATCGGACGATTTGCCGACGAACCCCGGTTTCAAGGCGGCGGCAGCAGCCAGATGAATCCGACAGGGGTGGAGTCTGCGCTGCAGCATGCAAAGTCGATATACCGGACAACAACCTATACCCCCGGATACCAGGAAAACGGCGCACTGGATGTGACCGGCGGCGCGCTGCAGGACGCACAGGAGGCGGCGAAAACCGCAGATGCCGCCCTTCTCTTCGTCGGCCTTCCCGACAATCTCGAGAGCGAGGGTTTTGACAGAAGCAGCCTCTTGCTTCCTCCGGGACAGCTGGAGCTGATTATGGCCGTATGCGCCGTCCAGCCGCGCACCGCAGTCGTGATTATCGCGGGGTCTGCAGTGGATGTCAGATGGAAGGATGCCGCACCTGCGATTCTCTATGCCGGACTGGCCGGACAGGCCGGAGGCGCTGCGGTTATGGATATCGTCTCAGGTTCGGTTGCTCCCCGCGGGCGATTAACCGAGAGTTTCCCCCTGCGAATAGAGGATACCCCGTGCAATACCAGTTTTCCCGGCGAGGGGGATGAGGCCCGCTACAGCGAGGGGATATTTGTCGGCTACCGCTATTACGAGAGCTTCGATGTGGCAACAGCCTTTCCCTTCGGACATGGCCTCGGTTACACCGATTTCAGCTATTCGAACCCCAAGCTCACCACCGCAGCCTCAGCCCAGCCGAAGGATGCGACATTTTTAATGACGGTTACGGTAACCAACACCGGGGCTCGTACCGGCACCGAGGTTGTTCAGCTGTATATTCGACCGCCTGAATCCACGCTGCGGCGGCCCGTGCGGGAGCTGCGCGGATTTCAGACAATTACTCTGAAACCGGGCGAATCAGGACGAGTGGAGATTCCCCTGACCATGCGGGACCTGTGCGCCTGGGATCCGGTGGTGCATGCATATGCGGCCGATCCCGGGACCTATTACATCGAGTTCGGTGCGAGCGCGCATGACATACGACACAGCTATCCACTACCTCTGGTTGACCGCATCGGGCCGCGGCGTGTGCTGAACGAATGGGATTCAATCGGCGACTGGCTCGCAATTCCGGCTGCAGTCGAGGAACTGAAACAGATTATCCCGGCAGATTTTATCGAGAGACTCAGAGAAGGTTCCAAAGCAACCGATGAGATGTTCCGCAGCATCCCGTTAAAGAAGATGGCGCAATTCTTTCCGCACACCACATCACCGAAGGAGATAATCCGCATGGTACGTCGAATCAATCAGGAGCTTTGATCCGACGCCATGCTTCCTGTACGGGTCCGACGGATCAGCCGCTGTAGCAGCTGAAACTCCTGCAACACTGTGCCGGACAGTTCCCGGGATGAGAACATCCCTTCCTCGAAAATCTCGATAAAGCGAGTTAGTTCGTCGGACACCTGCGGAAAACGAAGGGAAACACGGCCGGCAAAGTACTGCGGGGCCTCACTCGGCTGAAAACGAACCCCCCTGGCAGTCGCCCAGTCGGTAATCCGCTCATATCCGCGGCTCAGCACATCCAGCTCCCGCCGTTTCCGCCGCGACAGCTGTTCCGCACCGGGGACTGTCCCCGTCCGTCGGGACCATTCCCGGGTTACTGTCTCGTACCCCCGGCCGGTGCCTTCACGCCGGAACAGGGCCGAAATCCGCTGCCAGACTGATTGCACTACGAACAGCACCCCGGCAACCAGGCTGCGCAGCAGGCCGTATTTCCGCACCAGCCGGCGGAAGGACCTGGAGAAAAACGGTGCAGTCAGGAAACCGACTGCACCGGCAATAATAGCGTACATCACCAGCCGGCGCAGCAGCGGCAAAAACTCCGCTGCAAACCAGCCCGGCTCATAATTGTCGTCGAAATACTCAAGCTGCGGCATCATCTCCGGCTGAAAACGCTCCGAGAACTGGGTTATTGCCTGGTTACGACCCTCGGGAGCTGCGTCGAGAAACGACGCGAGCCAGTGTATCGGGGCCAGCAGAATATCAACAGGCAGTAATGCCGTGTTTCCGGCAACCCCGACCGCCAATACCGCCGCAATTACCAGCAGCACCAACCCGAGCCGGCCTTGTCGCTGCAGGTTCCGGTAAGGCAGCTGCAGCCCCTCGGAGGCCAGGATAAGCTCTTCCCAAAAGAGGAATACATAGGAACGCATCATAAAATAGACGGCGGCGACTGGCGGGTACAAGATAAGGACAGGCATCCCCAGTCGTCCGGCAGAAATCACCACTATCACAACATACAGGCTCACAAAGGCGACGCCGAACGAGAGCATGGCCAGCAGCCCCTTGATCGCCGAGATAGTCTGCCCGACAAACTCGTTATTATTGCGCAGGATCTGATGCAGATCATCCCCGTACCTGCCTTCGGTCAGATGCAGCACCTGCAGACGGGCTTCCAGGCGTGCAACAATTTCAGTCGTCATCCACCAGGTAATAAATCCGGGACCTATCATTACTGCATGCGCCATACTGATATGGAACCGTGAAGCCATTTCACCGGGACGCGTCAGGGATACCAGGACATACAACCCCCCGAACAGCAGCACAAACTCCCGGATTCGGGCCGAAACCGCAGCACGCTCGGCACGGAACAGGTATTCACCTACAATCGCTGCTGCTCCACATACCCCCTGCACGGCTAAAATTGCAAGCCATGGAATATCCATCCCGGCGGCATCCATCCCCACGGTAAACAACAGCAGCGGCACCAGCATTCCGGGAATTATCGCCATAAGCGGATGCATTACCTTGCGATACATATCCATGGCGGACAGGACGGGCTGATTCTGCTCTGTACTCATACGGTAATACCCTCATCGGATGCAGTAATCTCTTCTCCGTAATCCTCGACCGGAAATACGCGCACCCGGGGCAGCACCCGCGCAGCTGCGGAGGCGGCCTGTTTGGTGGAGACATGCGACGCGGCTCCGGTTTGAGCAGACTGCGGCAGATAATACAGCTCCACCTGAGTTGCAGGTCCTGCTACTGCGGTAAGCCGAACAAGATCGTCATGGTTCAGCTGCGGTCCCACGTATTGAATGATAGTCCCGGTTTCTATCCTGCCCTGCAGAAACTCCATAACCGAATCATCCTGCAAGCTGAACTCTATACAGCTCAGGAACTCAAGCAGTCTGACACCATGCTGATCAGTGCCGCCAGGGGGGATATACTCCTGCAGCCCCTTATCTCCCGCAAGGTATCCGTTGGTAACAATGCCGACCGCCTGCGACCGGTCCAGATTGTGCCGCACCAGGGCCGCAGCCACCTGCACCGCCCGCTCCCCGGCATGATACCGCCCGCGCTGCGCATAATCACTGCTTCGTAAATTCAGGCAGATCAGGCCGGTAAAGCTTACTGTAGGCGTGTACTCGGAAACATGCAGCTTTCCGGTTCGTGCGCTTGCCTTCCAGTTTATCCGGCGCATCTCGTCGCCGCCGATATATTCACGGATGCTGCGGAAACGGGTCACATCCTCATACAACGGATTGGAAACCCGCATGGTACCGGAAGGAAGCCCTTCCTTAACCAGGCTCGACAGGCGATTCAGCTCCGGGTAGACAATCACCTCACCGGCAAGCGGCACGGTTACCTTCTGCCCGAAGAAGCCTAACGGGTCCGAGATCCTCAATTCGAGGGGTCCCAGTACATATCTGCCGCGATTGTTGCTTTTTACCTGATAGCTGAAGCTGCGTCGTTCAAGCGGCCGCAGATGGATAAGATGTCTCTCCCTGTCATCGCTGTGCAGTGATCCTGTTGCATCAATTACAGCCAGCATCGGCACTGGCAGACGGGTGTGGTTTTCTACCACCAGGGTAATCGTGGTGGTATGATTGCGATAGGCCTTTATCGAACTCCTGCGCCGGTAAATACGCAGCCCGTTGAGGATAGTACGCAGATAAAGATGGCTCAGCAGGATTACGAAAACCCCGGTAGCCGCGAACCACTGGATGACTGCTACCGGTATAATCAGATACACCAGTACAAACAGCACCAGCAGCCCGCGATAATTCGGTCGCATACAGCCTCCGTATCAATCCCGGCTGACCGGAACCTCAATACGCTCCAGAATAGCCTCGATAAGCTGAATTGCTGTTACCCCTTTGATACGGGAATCGGTTGACGGTATCACCCGTTTCTCCAGCACCGGCACAACCAGTTCGCTCACATCCTCCGGAATAACATAGTCCCTTCCGCGCAGGGAGGCGAGCGCCTGTGCACTTTTGTAAAGAGCCAGACTCCCGCGGGGAGAGACCCCTACCCGGATACCGGCATCGTTTCGAGTCGCTTCAATAATATCCAGGATATACTTCACTACAAGATCATCAACGGTAATCTGTACAACCTCATTCTGCAGCTCGATAATATCTTCAATACTCCCGACCGGACGCAGGTCCTCGACAGGGTGTGTACGCCTCCGCTGCGCAAGGATAACCTGATGCTCTACCTCCCGGTCGGGATATCCCACATGCAGGCTGAGGAAAAACCGGTCCTTCTGGGCCTCGGGCAGGGGAAAGGTCCCGTCGAACTCCACCGGGTTTTCCGTTGCCAGCAAAAAGAAGGGATCAGGAAGCGGCAGACGATGCCCTTCGATACTTATCTGATTCTCGCCCATTGCCTCCAGCAAAGCCGACTGACTGCGCGGTGTGGCCCGGTTTATCTCATCTACCAGCACAACGTTCGCCATGATCGGACCCTTTCGGAACCGGAAGGTGCCTTCCTTCGGCTGGTACACTGAAACACCGAGAATATCTGCAGGAAGCAGGTCCGGGGTGCATTGAATCCGGGCAAACTTCCCTCCCAATGCAGCCGACAATGAACGGGCAAGTATGGTTTTCCCGAGTCCCGGGACATCCTCGATAAGGACATGTCCTCGACACAACATGGCCACGAGAACCTTCTCCAATACCGGCCGCTTGCCGAGAAAAACCTTCTCTACCTCAGTTATTACGCTGTTGGCCCAACTCTGTACCTTGTTCACGATGCCTCCCGATACCCGGAGTATAGCATGCCCCGAATGCTATTGACAAATTGCCCCCGACATCGTGAAATAGTTCTATGAACAAGAATCAGCACAGCAACCCCTCGCCGGTACGGTGGGGAATCATCGGCTGCGGCTCAATCGCGCACAGCTTCGCGCAAGCCGTTCCCTTTACCTCCAACGCCATCCTGACCACCGTTGCCTCCAGAACCCCGAACAAGGCCAAGGACTTTGCAGAGGAATATCATTCAGAGGACAACCCGATAACTGCATACACCACCTATGAGGAGCTGGCTGAGGACCCTGCAGTGGAGGCGGTATATGTTGCAACTACCCACAATTTTCATTACGAAAACGTGCTGCTGTGCCTTCGAAACAAAAAGCATGTCCTGTGCGAAAAACCGATCACGATAAACTCCGCGCAACTGCGCACCCTGCAGAAGACGGCTGCCGAACACGGCTGTTTCCTTATGGAGGCCTTGTGGACGCGCTTCCTGCCCGGGATCCGCAAGCTGCAGGAGCTCATCGATGAGGAAGCAATCGGTACAGTACGGCTTCTCCAGGCTACCTTCGGGATACACAAAAACGACGATCCGGAGCATCGCATGCTGAATCCCCGCCTCGCCGGGGGAGCATTGCTCGATCTCGGGATCTATCCGCTGAACTTCGCACATATTGTCTATGGGAAGGAACTTGAATCATCCGAAAGCCTGGCCTATATCGGACCGACCGGGGTAGATGAAACCTCGGCTTACCTGCTGCGGTTTTCCGGGGGGCGCATCGCCATGTTAACCTCCAGCTGCGCGGTGGAAACCCCGCATACCGCGGTACTCTACGGAACCGAAGGCTCCATCACCGTAGAGGACTTCTTCCACCCCTCGTCTTTAGCCCTCAGAAAAGGAGATACCACCACGACCTTCGATGTTGGATACCCCTCTACCGGATTCCAGTTTGAGACAGAAGAGGCCTCACGATGCATTCGCAGCGGACTGACGGAAAGCCCGGTAATGCCCTTATCCGAATCCCTGCATATCATGGGGCTTATGGACCGATTCAGAGACTCATGGCAGATGCATTACCCGCAAGAATAGGCAATTCCGGCAGAATACTGGGCAACTGCGGCAAAACACACTATAGTAAAAAGATATGAAAATCCGGAAGCTGCCGCTATGGCTTACTGTCGCACTCATGTTAATCCCATCCGTGTTTCCCGGTGCAGAGGAACAACCGTTCCCGATGCAAGAGGTTTCCAGCCAGGAACTGCTGGAATACGCCGAAGAACGAACCGGTATAGCCGCACGTCATGATGAGTTTATGCAGGCTGCCGGCGCCTTGCGGCAGCGAATCGAGGATGATGCATCACCATACCTGGCCGCGAATACCTCACGTGTAAATGCGGTACTGGCGGCTGCGGATCTCCACTCACTGCGACGAACAATGGAGAGCAATCTCTATTCGTATCAACAGGATCCGCTTGCCTTGATACAGGAAATCCGCGACTCCCATTGGTCATCGCAGCAGCTGAAGGATCTACCGGACGGCGACAGTCTCACCCGGCTTTCACAGGAAAACATAACTATCGGACTCTATCTCCTGGCAATTTTCGGAGCCTACGACCTCTCCCTGGGAGAATGGGATCAGGCACTTGAAACATTGGAGCTGTATCAGGAGCTCCCTGACGGGGCTTCTGCAGCCGACATTCAACACTATGAGAAACTACTGGCTGAACTCTCTCTGGAAATAACCAGGTACGAGCGGTCCCAAAAACGATTGCCGATCCCGGAGTTCTTCGTCGCCTCAACCGGGTTCGGCATTGCTATTGCATCTGCTGCAGATCTCATTATCCCCGGTTTCCAGATCCCGTTTATTCCCGGAGATTCGCCTGCACGCACCGCGGCACTCACCGGAACCATCTTCGGCGGCAGCCTTATCGGATTCAGTGCGATTGTCCTGCCGCCTCTTGTTCGTCAAAATCCTCTGGAACCATTTACAGATTTCCTGTCCGATACATGGGGCCATCTTATTGAGGGTTCACTGCAGATATTCGAGGACAACCGGCACCGTACCAATCAGCTTATCATCCTCTCGCTTATCCCAAACCGACATGTAGTATTCCCCGACAGTACTGAACCCCGGGAACTCCCTGCAGCATTCGGCCTGGAGCGCCCCGGCAGATTCAGGATCCAGGTGCAGCGCGGCATGGAGCGGATTTCAACGCCGACACATCAGCTTCATCACGGGATCAATCTGGTCCCGCTGATCGAATAACCAATGAGGTACCGGACACGTCGGCTGCAGACCCTCACCGACTGTATGGATGTACTACGCGACCAACGGCAGCGTCTCGAAGGGCAGCAGCCTGGACTTCCAAGATTTGAAATCAGCAGCGACTCCATTACAGAGATTTCCAGAGCAATCACGCATGAGCGCTGTGCGGCCTGGGAAATCCGTGATGCCGGGCATCAGATACGCAGCATGCTCATCGCGCTGCCGACCGCCCTGACGCCAAGCTCCCCGAAGGCGCAGTTCTTCCCGGCCAGATATGCCATGCTGCAGTTCTCTACCCTTGATCCTGCAGCCGTACAGGAGGATATGTATACCCTCTACAGCTCCGCTATTCCCTTTTTACTCAATCTGAAGCTGGAGATACATCGCTGCTCGGTATATGTATCACAAACACAGGCGGCAGAAGCCTGGAACAACCTCGGGTTTTCCCGATACCATTGCCACGCTGTACATTACCTGTCGAAAAAACCTGATTTGAAGAAGCAGCAAACCCCAGCTGATACCAGTGCCTTCACTATCAGACCGGCACAGTTCGCCGACAGGAAGATTCTTCAGCAGCTCTTTCAGGACCTCGTGGAGATCCATCGGCAGCCGCCGGTTTTGCATACCTCGCAAGAACCGATACCGCAGGTATATGAAGACCTCGAAACCCAGCTTCAGGACAGCAGCTCAGCCTTCTTTGTAGCTGAATACAATGCAAGGATTGTCGGCTTCATTGAGGGATACATCGGAAACCGCAGCGACGGATACCTTGCACCAGTCGCCTCGGAACCATTTGCGTATATTCGCAACTGCTGCGTTTTCCCATCGCAGCAAGGAAGGGGTTGCGGCAGCGCCCTTCTCTCCCGCTTTCTCGGCTGGTGCAGCTCCCGTCCGGCGCCGCCGCAGCAAATACATGTCGATTATCATACAGCCAACCTCCCTGCAGCCGGTTTCTGGCGTAAAAACGACTTTCATCCTGTTCTATATGGTTTACTGCGCCGCATACCACTGCCGAGAAAGCGGACATTCTTCCGATTGTAGTTGCCCTGGCGATATTCCATCAGTAGAATACCACTACATGGCAGCACGAACCTACGGCACACAGTATCACCACCGGCAAATCAGCCAAACCCTTTCCCGCCAGGTCGCCCTTGCAGCCTTTCTGCTGGCCGCTGCTATATGCATCGGTACTTTCGGGTACATGCTGATTGAGGGCTGGAGTTGTGCAGATTCTTTTTACATGACCATTATTACTCTTACCACTACCGGTTTCGGCGAGGTTCACCCCTTGTCACAGCCGGGGAGGTTACTCACTGTATTTGTAATCCTTACCGGGCTGGCATCAATTGCATATCTCGGCGGTCGACTCGTACAGCTGCTGGTGGAATCCTATTTGATCCGGAGAGGGAAAATGGAGCGAAAAATATCACATCTTGCCAACCATATAATCGTCTGCGGTTTCGGACGGCTGGGGCGGCATGTCTGCGAGGACCTGTATTCGGAGAAGGCTTCCTTTGTAATAATCGAAAACGATCCTGATATCGGGGAGGAGCTGGATCGACTGGGATATCTGTATCTGATCGGGGATTCCAGTTCCGATGAGCTCCTTCGCAAGGCACGAGTAGAAAATGCGCGAGGGCTTATCTCGGTTGTTTCCAGCGATGCCGAGAACGTATTTACAACCTTGACCGCCAAAGCCTTAAATCCAAAGCTGTTTGTAGTAACCCGCGCGGTAAATGATGAAACCGGTCCGAAACTGAAAACCGCAGGGGCTGATCGGGTAATCAAACCATATGAACTCGTCGGGCACCGTCTGACACAGCTTGTCCTGCGTCCGGGAATTGTGGAATATATGGAAACCGTCGCCCGGGCCCATGGTCAGGATATCTCGATAGAAGAGGTAATCCTCTGCCCGGACTCACCGCTGGTTGGACAGAGTCTGGCAGAGTCCCCGCTGCGCAGCAAACTCAATATCATCATCGTCGCTATCCAGCGTCCGGACGGAACCCTGCTGTATAACCCGTCGTCACGCCAGATCCTTCAGCCCAATGACAGATTGGTAGCAATCGGCGAGATATCCCGACTGAAGGACTTAAGCGTGCTATGCGGCGGGTCGTAGCGGCCTGCTCACATCGGCGGTTACCGCTGCCCGGGTTGTTACCATGCTCTGCAGCTATCGTCCGCTCGGACGCTCTTCACTTGGGGTCCCCGCATGCGTCTTCACCGCCGAGAGCAGCTTGGCTGCGCTGATTGGTTTACTGAGGAAGTCATTCATACCAGCGTCAAGACATCTGGTACGATCGATTTCGCTGGTGAAAGCCGTGACTGCGATAATAGGAACCGAATGGTTACACCCCCCGGAATCAGGATCACGAATGATCTGGGTCGCCTGAATCCCGTCCATCACCGGCATCTGCAGATCCATGAGGACCACATCATACTCAGCCTCTTCCAGGGCCTG
>CAZANF010000054.1:0-13552 GCA_964486425.1 uncultured Spirochaeta sp.
AAGTCCGGGGCACTATCAAAATCCGGCACCTCATCGAAATCAGCAGGTGTGGCAAACTCTTCCGGGGTATCAAAGTCCGATTCTGCCCCGAAGTCCGTCGGGGTTTCGAACTCGCCCTCGTCTGGACCCTCCAGATCATCGAGGTCAAAATCCTCGATATCCGATAGCTCATTCACAGCGGGTTCCAGACCCTCTGTTTCGGTATCCGCCTCGATATCCGCCTCGGTTTCGGGCCCAGCCTCAGCCGGCTGGTCTGCACTTTCACTTGTGTCTGCTATATCTTCCAGGTCGAAATCGGAAAAGTCCTGACCGGCAAATCCCTCCAGATCGAAATCATCAAGTTCATCGGGTTCTTCAGCCTCGGGTTCGGGTTCGGGTTCGGGTTCGGGTTCGACCTCGACTTCAGGCTCGGGTTCAGCTACCGGCTCGGCTTCGGATGCAGCAACCTCGACATCATCTTCGATCTCCGGCTCCTCAGCCTCCGCCGCCGTATCTTCATCATCGAAAAAATCATCGGGCAGGCTACTCTGATCAGCCGACGAGAAGGGATCCTCTTCATCAAACTCGAAACTGTCGGAAAATTCGGCCTCGGCATCAGGATCGGAAAGAGCCCCTTCCTCCTCCGGCCGAACCGATTCAAAGAGCTTTTGAGAATAATCCTCTGGTTCCTCTGCCGGCTCCTCGGGCTCAAAGGGCAGGTCCGCATCTCCCTCTTCAAACAGATCCGCAAACTGCGCCGCGGTATCACCGGGTTCCGGCGGCTCCGCCAGCTCGGGACTCCGGCCTTGCCCGGCCAGGAATTCCCTCTCTCCGGCAAGAGAAACGAGGTGGTCTTGAAACTGCTGCAGATCTTCTTTATTCGGCATTTACCATGAGTCCCAATCTTGATTTCGGCATGTTATGAATAAAAACTGAGTCATACCTAACTATCAGGTAAACTTTTCCCCAAAGCATCCGAAAATGGTAATGCAGATGAGAAAAACCGTCCATACATCGACCAGTATTACGCGCCTCACCAAACGCATTGTTGCCGGCATCTTCTGCCTGACACTTCTGTCGGCGGCGTTCAGCCCTGCCAGACTGCATTCCCTGGTTATAGACGATTTCTCAGTCCATATGCAGATCATGGGGCTGTATGAGGCCAGGGCACCGTTTGTTGTTTCCGATCACATTATACTCTCCTATGAGCAGCCGCGCCATGATCATCCTCCGCGATATGTTGCGGCAGCATTTCAGCACGAGAACTTCAGCGAGATGCATACCTACAGCATCAATCAGCACGGGGTCTTTGTTCTGGCAATCCCTGTACCGAGAAACCAGGATCGGCTTGTCTACCGGCTGCGGGTAAACAGTATCTGGCTTGCCGATCCGGTAAATCCGCAGAACATCCATGACGATGCCGGCAGAGCCTTGTCCGTAATTAATGTTCCCGAACCCCCCGAATCGCTGTACCGGGTGCCTGTTGTAGATGAAAGCGGACAATTGCATCTCCAGCTGCGGGAGGAACCCGGTCAGGAGGTTTTCGTAAGCGGCACCTTCAACAATTGGGACCCGTTTATGCACAGGGCTCGAGAGACCGCCCCCGGAATATACGAGATAGAGCTGCGCGTTAACCCGAACCAGCAGCACTACTATATATTTTACATTAACGGCCGGCGTTATCTTGACCCCTCAAACCCGGAGATCGCCTACACCCGCAGAGACCTTCAGGTATCCGCTGTCCAGTCCCCCTGAAGCCCTCGCCGGTCCCCTGAAGCCCCGGCCGGCGTTGACAGAACCCGAAAAACCCTCGTACTCTATCTGGTATGAAAGTAGTAGAAGCTCAGAAAGAGGTTATCAAGGAGCTGCTGAAAAACGCGAGATCTCCGGAAACGGTTACCCCGGAAACGGTGTACCAGATCGGCAACGAGGTAAACCGCAATATCGTCAGCAGCATGGTAGAGAAAATCATGCTGCCGGGCAGCAGCATCGAGGGATATGAGAATCTAGTTGAACTGTATAATAAATCGAAATCAGGCAAGGCCTGTCTGCTGCTGGTAGAGCACTACAGCAATTTTGATATTCCGGCCACCTACCGCTTGCTGGAAAAGCAGGACTCCCTGGGAAAAGAGATTGCCGACAGCATTATCGCCATAGCGGGCATGAAGCTTTCCGTCGACAGCCCGATGGTGAGAGCCTTTACCGAGGCTTACACCCGCATCGTCATCTACCCTTCCCGCACGCTCAAGCAGTTTGAAGGTACGCCCAAATTTGATGAGGAAAAGAAGCTCAGCAACAACATCAATCGCTCGGCTCTGCATGCAATGATACGAGCCAAACACAGCGGCCACATCATTCTGGTATTCCCGGCCGGAACACGCTACCGCGAGGGCGACCCGAGCACCAAGCGCGGCCTGCCGGAGATAGACTCTTACCTGAAGTCGTTTGATCACGTTGCCTTTGTCGGGATTGCCGGCAACCTGCTTAAGGTCTCGGACTCTATGGAGAACGATGAGATCAATCCTGATATTATGGTTCTGCAGGCCTCACCCGTGTACTCGGCAAAGGAGTTCCGCACCAAGGCACGTGAGTCGGCAGCAGGCGATGATTTGAAGCAGGCAGCGGCCGACAGCGTCATGAAGACCCTGGAGGATCTGCATGAACAGGCGCAGACTATCCGCCGTACCCGGCTTGCAGATCTGAAGCAGCATTTAGGCTGAGCGAATATCCGGAGCTGAACTCCTCGGCTCCCATGCGCTCAATATACCCCAGCAGGGTCCGGCCCTTGCCGGCTAACTGAAACAGCAGCTCCGTGCAGCGCGGAAAATCTGTCCGCAGCTGCTGAACCCCTGCTTCAATAAGCTGCTCAGCCAGTCCTATACCTCGGAACTCGGGCTCCACATACAGCAGACCGGTTTCGGCCGGTCCCTGCGGATGCGGACACGCCAGCCAGATACAACCCACAATTTCCCCGTCCGGAGCCACACCTACCTGCACGATCCCCCCGGCAAACCTGCCGCACAACGCGTCACGGATGGTTTTCACCCGCTGCGCATGCAGATGTCCGATTTCCCGGATCATTTCCTGCCACATCTGCTGCTCGGCGCGATGCAGGTAATCCTCTGCATCAGCTACCTCATCCCGCCGGCGGATAGAGAACTCGCTGCGAACCAGCTCCTCACTGTATTCAGGCTCTTCGGCCAGCCGCTCCAGTCCCCAGGCATCGCAAAGACTGTCGTACCAGGCAAGCACGGCTCGCTGCATTGTATGCAGCTTGAACTTTTTCCACCGGTGCTCCAGCACCGGATTCTCCCGCAGCACATCCTTGAATCGCCGGAATACCCTGCGCCCGGAACTCAGTATCTCGAAGAGGCGCTCGCGGTATACCGGATTATGCGTTCCGGCACAGAAGGCTTCCATGGTACGAAATCCGTCGGAGGGTCGCCACTCAGGTACGGCATAATAGCGCCCGGAATCATCCCTCGCTGCAGCGGGCAGCTGTGAAAACGGAACCACCAGCAGGGACACCGCATCCACCACAAATTCCTCGTCCTGGTTTTCCATGGCGAATAACAGCTGATCGATTAATTCCGGGGTCAGTTCAAACTGCATCGCGGAAACCATCCTTGCGTCGCAGGATATCATCTACCGAGGCGGTAGGAACCTTCTTCGACTCACCGCTGGAACGCTGAATCACCTCAATCGTGCCCTGAACGATCGAATCCGGGGAGACAATAAGGATGTACGGGATGCCCAGCAGTTCGGCATCCTTCATCTTGCTGGAAATGGAGTCCTGACGATCGTCGTACAGCACAAGGTCTCCCAGTTCGCGGTGCAATATCTCGATGAGCTCCCGTACACGCAGGGATTTTCCCAACGCAAGCAGATAGCCGGGGTACGGGGCGAGCGCAAACGGCCAGATTATGCCTCGCTTGTCATGATGCCGCTCCACTACCGCCGCCAGCAAGCGGTCCAGACCGATGCCGTACGATCCCATATACGGATACACCCGTTTTCCGTGCTCTTCCTGAACCTCCAGACCCATGCGCCTGGTATAATAGGTTCCAAGGCGAAATATGTTGCCGAGCTCTATACTGTGCTGTTCACGCAGTTCGCCGCCGCAGTGCTGACAGGGGTGCTTCCTGGTGATGCGGGCAATATCGGCGATCCGGCAGGCCTCATAATCACGTCCGAAATTGACATTCAGCAGATGGTATCCGGGCTTGTTGGCACCGAATACCAGATTGGCTGAATTCGCTACCGCATCATCCACCACAATGATCAGATGCTCATCCTCGGGCAAACCAATCGGAGAAAAATACCCGGGCCGCAATCCTGCATGTACGAGATCACCGGCACGCGCCAGGCCGAGGATTGCCTCACCGGTAACCTGAGACAGCTTCTCTACACTCACCTGAAAATCCGCCCGCACCACAGCCATAATGAGGTGCCGGGCGGTTCTGAACACCATGGATTTTGCCAGTTGATGCTTGGGTAATTCCAGAAACCGGCTCAGCTTCGACATGCTGTCGCATTGCGGGGTCTCAACCAGCTCCATCTCCTGCGGGGTACCGCTGAACGTCTCTTTCTGACCGACAGCAATATCGCGGTTGGCGGTATAGCCGCAGCTGCTGCACTGGATAATTACATCGTCCCCGATCGGAGACGGTGTATGAAACTCATAGGATCGTTCGCCGCCCATAAATCCGACTCCGGCTTCTACCGGTATGACATCCAGTCCGCAGGCCCGGAAGATTCGCTCGTACGCGGCAAACACCTTGGGAAAGAAGTTATTCAAACCCGAAAAATTCCGGTGAAACGAGTAGCCGTCCTTCATGAGAAACTCACGAAGCCGCAACAGACCATGGCGAGGGCGATTTTCGTCCCGGTATTTCTGCTGGAACTGGAATACAAACAGCGGGAGATCCCGGTATGAAGAAAGGGAGCTGCGAACCAGCTCGACAACTGCTTCCTCATGGGTGGGCGCCAGAACCAGATCCTTGCCATGGGAATCGGTGAATTGAATCATGTTCCGTCCGGCGGACTCCACCCGGCCGCTCTTTTCCCATATTTCCAGGGAATTGACCAGTGGAACCGATATTTCACACCCTTCAAGGCGTTCCATTTCAGCCCGGATAATCCGCTTCAGGTTCTGGATAACTCTATTCCCCAGCGGGAGATACCCGAAAAGTCCCGGACCAAGCTGCCGGATATAACCGCCGCGCAGCAGGAGTTTGTAACTAGGCGCCTGAACCTCTCGCGGGGTTTGCCGGATTGTGCGCGTAAAAAGTCTTGAGTACCTCATGCCCCCTTATTGTAGTTCTACTTATGCGACCTTGACAATGCCCGCCCTTAATCGCATAGTGTGCTAAGAATAATCCTATCCAATAAGGAGTTAATATGAGCATGATTGAATACGTCGAGGCCCGTGAGATTCTTGATTCACGAGGTAACCCGACAGTAGAAGTTGATGTAGTTCTGGAAGACGGTTCTTTCGGCCGGGCAGCGGTACCCTCGGGGGCCTCCACCGGAGAACATGAGGCAGTTGAGCTGCGTGACGGCGACAAAAGCCGATACATGGGCAAGGGTGTACTGAAGGCTGTAGAGAACGTGAATGAAATTATCGCCGCAGAAATTGAAGGTATGGATGCGCTTGACCAGGTAGCACTCGACACCGCATTGATAGAGCTTGACGGAACAGAGAACAAAGCAAAGCTTGGAGCCAATGCTATGCTTGGTGTGAGTATGGCCGTCGCCCGTGCCGCGGCAGATCACCTTGGTCTCCCGCTGTTCAAGTACCTCGGTGCGTTCAAGGCATGTACCCTGCCGGTACCGATGGCCAACATTATTAACGGCGGTTCCCATGCAGACAACTCGGTAGATTTCCAGGAATTCATGGTAATGCCGGTCGGAGCCGATAATTTCCGCACTGCTCTGCGCATGACTGCCGAAATCTTTCATAACCTGAAGAAGGTACTGAAGGATCGCGGATACAGCACTGCAGTCGGCGACGAAGGCGGATTCGCTCCGAACCTCAAGTCCAACGAAGAGGCTGTTGAGGTGATCCTTGAGGCTATTACCGCCGCCGGATATACCCCGGGCGAGGATGTTTTCATTGCTCTGGACCCTGCCGCCAGTGAGTTCTACGACGCCGGCAAGAAGAAGTATGTCTTCAAGAAATCAGACGGACGCGAGCTTGGCAGCGAAGAAATGGCCAGTTACTGGGCCGAATGGGCCGGAAAATACCCGATTATCTCCATTGAAGACGGTATGGATGAAAACGACTGGGACGGATGGAAGGCACTTACCGATAAAATCGGCGATAAGGTTCAGCTGGTCGGCGATGACTTGTTCGTAACCAACACCAAGCGCCTGGCTACCGGAATCGAAAAAGGTATTGCAAACTCAATCCTGATCAAGGTAAACCAGATTGGAACCCTTACCGAGACATTCGAGGCAGTCGAGATGGCAAAACGTGCCGGGTACACAGCTATTGTAAGTCATCGCTCGGGCGAAACCGAGGATGCATTTATCGCCGACCTGGTTGTTGCACTGGGCACCGGCCAGATCAAGACCGGCTCCATGAGCCGCTCCGACCGCCTTGCAAAGTACAACCAGCTGCTTCGCATCGAGGACATGCTGGAAGACATTGCAGAATATCCCGGTATGGCTACCTTCTACAGCATCAAGCGAGCATAGAGCGCGCGAACGTGATGCTGCAGGAATAACTGCATTGAAAAACAACAAGGGCTGTCTGAATATGATTCAGACAGCCCGTTTTTTTTCTAATTCATTTTTACTCTATGGTTGAGAGGGCCGGGAGGCCTGTGAGGACACCTTCGCCCACATAAGCTGCTCCAGCTCATTATAGTCGAACGGCTTGTACATAACCTCAAAAGGGATATCGAAATCCGGTCGCAGAAAGCCGCTGATCACCACAACAGGAAGATCCGGCAGAAACCGTCGGAGAAACTTGATCCAGTATTCACCTCCGAGGATGTTCATCCGGTAATCCGTTACCAGTATATTAATCCCGGGGTTATCAATCAACAGTTTGATAGCTCCAACCCCGTCTGATGCCAGGAATACCTGGTGGCCCTTCCGGGTTAGAAAATCACGCATAGTCAAACGGATAGCGTCTTCATCCTCGACTATGAGTATCGTAAGCCGATCCATCGGGTTATTGCACGTCCCGCTGCCGTCGGGCGCGTCGGCGTTCCTTTACCAGTTCCTTGATCAATTCGGGAATCTCGTCGAATTCCAGCGGTTTTTTAACGAAGGTATCTGCACCGGCAGCATCAATACGCTTCCGTACTTCCTCATCATCCAAACCGGACATTGCAATAATAATAGGTACACCAAGGGTTTCATCACTTCGAATAGCGCGGCACACATTATAGCCGTTTTCACCGGGGAGATCGATATCCAGCAGAATTACCTTCGGTTTATGTTCGGAGATAATGCGACCGGCCTGAAAACCGTCCCCGGCAGAATACAGTTCATACTTGGGATATTCCTCGCGCAGAAACTCCATCATGGAGTTCAACAGCGGTTCATCATCATCTACAACGAGTATGGAATCGTATGACATCTGCTCCTGCATGATCCGCTGAAGCTCCTCAGGCATACGCATGTTGCGTGTCTGCAGAAAATCGATAAGGTCCTCCGCGTAGACACGATATTGACCACCGGGTGTCTGAAATGCCCGCAGATAGCCATTCTTGATCCAGTTGATAGCCGTTTGATTCACGACTCCGCAGATGTTCGCAACCTCAAGGGCGCTGAAAATGCGAATTTTCTTGTCTGTTCTTGCCATAAAAACTCCTATTGATATAAAAAAAAGAATTACGTATGGTTACAGAGCATAAAAAAATAAGGTATTTATATAGGCTCTGTTATCCCTAATATATTACTTGAAAAACGGCAATTTGCAAAGTGGCAAATTGAGTATTAGTGACTAAATTTGACGTTTTTTCAGTTCTTCGGCTATCAGCTCGGCATCGAAACCCTCGTTGAGCAGACGATATCTCAGGGTTTCGCGCCCGCGCACCGATTTTAACCGCAGAAGCCGCGAAACAGCCCTGTCGATCGCGGTGTCGAGGATATCCGGAATCTCCTCCTGAATATCCTCCAGGGCTTGCCGGACAATGTGTGCCGGGACTCCCCGGGAGCGCAAGCCGGCAGATACGGCAACGGGGCCTTCGCCGCGTCGCAGCATTCGATTTCGTGCCCACAGCCGGGCAAAACGGAGGTCGCTCAGCAGATCGCGCTGCTGCAGATCGTCCAGCACGATACGGACAGGCTCGGCTGGATATCCCTTGGCACGCATTTTTCGCTCAAGGTGTGCACGGCACTGTTCTGCGCGTGCGAGGCTGTCCATGGCCTTCTGGCGGATACATGTGAGCCAGGCGGAGGATTGTTTCTCCGCTGCCTCAGCCGGGACGACCGGGGTTCCCGGCTGCTCCCAGCCCAGGGAATACAGCTGCGCTGCAGGCAGCATAAAAAAAGAACCGTCGGAAAGACTGATTTCCAGCCATCCCGAGACGGTTCCTTTCTGAACTTCGACAACCACCGGTATATGATCTGCTGATCCCGCGGGTTGATCGAACGACATGATGTTTTAGCGCTTGGAGAACTGGTACTTGCGACGTGCTCCGCTCTGACCGTACTTTTTACGTTCTACCATTCTCGAATCACGAGTCATAAAACCGTTGGCACGCAGTGCCGGCAGGTTAGTTTCATCCAGAGACACAAGGGCTCGGGACAGACCGTGCAGAATTGCACCCGCTTGACCGCTTTTTCCGCCGCCGAATACGTTTACGGTAATATCGAATGACTTTTCGGTGTCGGTAACCATGAGAGCCTGACGCACAACATAGGCCTGCTCTTTGGTATTGAAATAATCGTCAAGGCTTTTGCCGTTGACCGTAAAGTCGCCATTACCGTTTTTCAGGTACACACGGGCAACCGATGTTTTTCTTCGTCCTGTTCCTTGGGAAGCGTACACAGACACTGCGTTCTCCTTCTTTGTTTACTGTACCGAAATTTGCTGCGGCTGCTGGGCTGCATGCGGATGTCGAGCCCCGGCATACACCTTTACATTCTTGAACAGCTTGCGACCGAGCCGGTTTTTCGGCAGCATACCGCGAATAGCCTGCTCAAGCGGAAAAGTGGGCTTTCGAACCCGAACCTTTTCCAGGGTTTCAGCGTAAATACCGCCGGGAAAACCACTGTGCCGATGATAGATCTTCAGCTTTTCCTTGCGGCCGGTCACCTTGAATTTATCAGCATTAATAATAACTACAAAATCACCGACTTCTGCGTGGGGCGCGAACTCCGGTTTATGCTTTCCCCGCAAAAGTACAGCGGCTTTGACTGCAACACGGCCAAGGGTCTCCCCTTCCGCGTCAATTAAGTACCATGCGCGATCAATTTCCGCTGGTTTTTTGAATATCGTTTTCATACTAATTCCCTTTGTTCTACTCGGTTCGGAGGCATATAATTGTAGAGAATACGAAAAAAGTCAAGGCCTATCGGCCCGGAGATTCGAGATTGCTCCCAGTATGTTCTGATACTGAGGTTACCCCTGATTCCGCTGTGCTTCCTCGGCTTCCTCTTTTCGCGCCTCGATCCGGTCTTTAATGTCCGCAATCCCGATGACAATTGCAAGAAATGCAATAAAAAATGCCAGTACAGGTATTCCGCCCTTGAGAAATTGCACAACCTCCGGACCCCATTGCAATGCCCAATCCATCGGGAGTACTGCATACAGTCCAGCTGCGGCAAAAATGAGTCCAATAATCAAAGCTATCATTTTATTCCTCCTAAAGCGTCAATAAAGAAAACATACCATATATAGCTGTGAAAGGAAAGAGGCGGCGGAGCTTGGGAAGCCCGGGAACCCGGCACCACAACCGGTGTGGGCCGCTGCCTACAAGCGTCCGCGGATATGACTGAACAAGCCGATGGAAAAGGCGATCCCGGGAAATACCCGCACCAGTATGCGCACCGGACTGGCTCCATTGTATACGAACGGGTCAAGATTGACCGCACCGAGAATATCCAGGACATTGAGTATGGAGCCTGCATACAGGGATATAACCCCGATAACCATAAACAGCCACGGAACATCGCGGGTGCGTCCCCACACCATTATCGCCAGAAAAACCGCAATGCCATATACAATAAGCTCGGCCGCAAACAGCCAGAAATCCAGGGTATGCATATCAACAGTATGTCGCTTTTTATGTGAGGTTTGCAAGAGAATCCAGAATCTCATCCTCTTTGATAGTAATCACTGCCGGCATAATCGCCGGTTCATCGGCAAGCTGCGGCAGCAGGATACCGGCCTGAAGGGCTTTCCGACGCCAGGATTGATACCCTGCGGGATTCAACCGTGAATACTGATACGGGCCGCGGCTGACCCACCCCGGCCAGCGGCGCTCCTGGACACCGCGCGGGCGGAATATGCAGTCGCTGCGTTTCGGACTGAAACCCGGGTAACGCGGCTCCATAAAATAATGTGCGCCGCGAACCACGGTGTACATCCCGATCTCGGCGGGAAATTCGATTGCACCTGTAATACCGTGTACAGCAGGATCTGCATAGTCGCGCCGGACAAACACTGGCAGCGGTGCCAGGCCTTTCGGTACAGGCAGTACCGGCACCACCGCGGCATAGGGCTGCGGGGGTATTGCAGGCATTTCGGCAAAGGAGTACGCCGGCCGCACAATGAGTACGCTCCTGTCCGGCGACAGGGCAGCGGTCTCGGCGGAAGCCGCATCCCAGGCCTCGGCTATTGTGCCCTCAGGGATCGACAGGAGTGCAGGAAGCATGGCCGGCGGGGTTCCCGGCGGGAAATACACCAATTGATACTGCTGCGGGTCACTTTGGGAAGGGTCACCCTGGGAAGAGTCTCTCTGCGAAAGGACCTTCTGTGATGGACTGCCGAGGCCCAGGCCCGCCCACAACTGCCACAACACCTTTTCCGCCCGAACCCCGGCTCGATTCGGCAGCAGGGACATCCCGCCGCGCGACAGTACCTGCTTGATTCCTGTAGTGAGGGTATGCGGCCGGTGCCCGCAGAACGCACCGCCTCCGTCAAGCGACAAATCCAGATAGCGGCGGCCGCTCTCGCTGTACAGGTAGAAACCGCGTGTGCGGCGTATTGTTTCAATCATCTATGCTAATCCTTTCCAGCGGGGTGTAGGCGGGCAGAAAGCGCGCCGAGCGACCGGTTTCAAACTGTACCATAACGATAAGCTCCCCGTCGCGCCGTTCCGACCGGATTACCCTGCCGCTGCCGTAATCGTCATGATACACCCCTGCCCCTACGGGATAGGCCGGATCCCCCTGATCCGGGGCTCCGTAGGCCGGGGCACCGTAGGCAGGCGATGTACTCTGCGTGTCCCGCTGCCCGGAAACGCCGAACCCCTCAATCAGCTCCCCTGGAATCTCACGCAGGAAGCGTGACGGCGATGTATCGACAATTCGTCCGTGAACCCGGCGCAGCAGAACGGTGGTCATATACAGCTCCTTGCGGGCGCGGGTAACCGCCACATAAAACAGCCGACGCTCCTCCTCCAGGCTGTCGGGATCCAGGTCCGACTCCCGGGGAAAGATGCCCTCGTCCATGCCGGAAATAATCACCCGATCGAACTCCAGACCCTTGGTATTATGCATGGTGATGAGGGTTACCGCGTCGGTGCCGGCATCCTGCTGCGCCCCGCTGTCCAGCTCGACAGCCTCCAGAAACTCCACCAATCCATCCAGGGTTGCCGGATACATCCCGGCCGCATTCTCCAGCTCCTCCAGGTTCTGCACCTTCTGCAGTCCGGCGACCTCGTCCTGTTCACGATGATATGCGAGCAGACCCGAGGCCTTCAGACCGTAACGCAGGGCATCGCTGAGCAGCTCGTGGCGGCCAGAGGCCAGTCCGGCTGCCATATCCTGAAAGAGCTTCCGGCATTCCATTATCGCCTTGCCGGTGCGCGCAGGAAGCCCTGCGACCGCATACTCCATTGCGGCCAGGAGGTCCGAAGCGCCGCCGATGTTCAGTATCTTTTCCACACTTTTCTTGCCGATTCCCCGGGCGGGCTTGTTAATGATGCGCGACAACGAGATTATATCGCGGGGATTGGCGACAAACCGCAGCAGCGCGATTGCATCCTTGACCTCTTCCCGCTCATAAAAGCGCAGGGTGCCTACTATCCGGTACGGTATGCCGTTGCGAAGAAACGCGGTTTCAAATACCCTGGACTGCGCGTTTGTGCGGTACAGAATTGCCGTCTCACCCGGGCTGCCGCGCTGCAGGACCTCCATGCAGTACTCTGCTTCCTGGTCCTGATTATACAGCTGCGCGATAACCGGCCGCACCCCTTCCGGATTTTCCGTCCACAGCTGCTTGCCGAGCCGGCCCTGATTCCGGGAGACGACCGCGTGCGCGACCTGCAGAATGGCCTGGGTCGAGCGGTAGTTCTGTTCCAGCCGTACGACATCGGTACCCGGGAAGTGTTCCGGGAAATCGATGATATTCCGCACCTCTGCACCGCGAAACCGGTAGATGGACTGATCGTCGTCGCCGACTACGCAGACATAGGTACCGGTGGCGGTAAGGCTCTGCAGCAGCCGGAACTGTGCAACATTGGAGTCCTGGTACTCATCTACCAGCACCACACTGAACCGGCTGCGAATCCGGTCGCCGATCGCGGCATTATCGGTGAGCAGTCGATACGGGCGCAGGATAAGATCTCCGAAATCCACATTACCGATCGGCTGCAGACTGTCGGAATAGCGGCGGTAAACTTCCGGAAAATCGGGATCCGAGCCGACGAGGGAAAGATCATCCTCCGGCATCAATCCAAAATCCTTGGCCCGGGAGATCGCACGTGCATACCCCTTTACCACCTGTTTTGTGTACTGCGGATAGAGGGTGCCAAGCAGACTGACCTGGTCGTCATCATCATATATCGAGAACTCACGAGGAAGCCCGGCGGCCGCTGCGTTACGGCGCAACAGCCAGGCACCAAAGCTGTGAAAGGTGCGAATGACGCAGTCCCGGGCCGACGGCTCCAGTTCGGCAGCCCGTTCACGCATCTCGTTCGCGGCTTTATTGGTAAAGGTAACTGCGAGAATGGATCGCGGATCAACACCCTGGGAAATAAGATGTGCAATTTTGATTGTGATAACCCGGGTCTTCCCCGAGCCGGCCCCGGCCAGAATAAGCAGCGGGGCGCCGCGGTGAAGCACTGCGGCTTTCTGGGTATCGTTCAGGCCGGAGAGAACGGAGTGTGTATCCATAGGCCCTGCAGTGTACTCAGTAAACCGGCACCTGCTCAAGTCGTGGGGTACCGGGACCGAAGATATTACGCCATGCATACCGGACGACCCGTACCTCGCCGTCTTCGCCCAGCTCAACCGGTTCGCCGTTCAGCAATACCTCGGCGGCCCCTGCATTCGCAAGATACACCTGGACATACTCGCTCCCCTCCAGCTGTACATCCTCCCCTGCAGCAAGAACCTGCTGTACCGGGGTGTCCTGGCCGTTTGCCTGCAGCCGGACAAGCACAGGGAC
>CAZANF010000055.1:0-13416 GCA_964486425.1 uncultured Spirochaeta sp.
CGTAACCGGAATCTGCGGCGACGTTCAGGTCGGCAGTGATCAGCATATTGGCAACAGAAACGAATGACGGTTTTAATCCGCCGGTAATAATAACGGCATTCATATAATATGCATCGACCTTTTTCCAATGGCGCTCAAGTAAACCAGCCACATACCGATAGTGTAACTGAACCCCTGGTTTCGGGGGGCATAGAAATGAGAACACGGATGTTCTCAGGGCAGATCAAGGAGGATTACCATGATCATCAATCACAATTTGAGCGCAATGTTCGCCCAAAGGCAGAACGGGCTGAATAGCCAGGCCGTTGAAGGTAACACGGAGAAGCTGTCATCCGGACTTCGGATTAACCGGGCCGGGGACGATGCTTCTGGACTGGCCGTATCGGAAAAGATGCGGGCACAGATCCGAGGGTTAAATCAGGCTGACCGAAACGCATCTGATGGTATCTCTCTGATTCAGACAACCGAAGGGTATCTGCAGCAGAGCCAGGATATAATTCATCGAGTGCGTGAGCTCGCTGTACAGGCTTCCAACGGGATTTACTCCTCAGAAGACCGAATGCAAATTCAGGTTGAGGTTTCCCAATTGGTAGACGAGATTAACCGAATTGCTTCCCATGCTCAATTCAACGGAATGAACCTGCTCACAGGTCGTTTTGCTGCGGATGAAGGTACCAATGTTGTTACTGCAAGTATGTGGTTTCACATCGGCGCCAATATGGATCAGCGTGAGCGAGTCCATATCGGAACAATGACCGCACAGGGATTGGGGATTCAGAGCCCGAATGGCTTGCCGCACACCGCCAGCTTCCTTAGCCTTTCAACTCCGGAAAGCGCAAACGCAGCTATCGGTGCGCTGGACAATGCATTACAGATCGTAAATAAGCAGCGGGCAGATCTAGGTGCATATCAGAATCGTCTGGATTTTGCTCGTCAGGGCTTGAGTGTCGGAGCTGAAAACCTGCAGGCGGCTGAATCACGTATACGTGATGCCGACATGGCTGCAGAAAGCGTGGAGTTTACCAAGAACCAGATTCTTACCCAGAGCTCTACTGCTATGCTTGCACAGGCAAATCAGCAAACACAGGGTGTATTACAGCTCCTGCAGTAAGTCTGATTTATTTGCGATTAAAAGAGGGCAATTTGCCCTCTTTTTTTTTTATTATGCATGGAGTAGCATAGACGGATGCCGGATACATCTCCTCATATCTTTTCACAAAAAATACCTGAGGTAATATTTCGATTCAGCGATGTTTTCAGGAAAGCCGGCTATCAGGCTGTTCTGGTCGGCGGGGCAATTAGAGACATCATCCTGGGGGATACCCCCGGTGATTTTGATTTTGGTACCGATGCAACCCCGCAGCAGGTAATGAATCTATTTCGATCGGTTGTTCCAACAGGGGTAGCGCATGGAACAGTGACCGTTTTATTCCAGAATACAGCCATAGAGGTCACTACGTTCCGGATTGACGGCCGGTATCAGGACAATCGGCACCCTGATAAGGTGCAATTCTCCAGCGATCTGAGCGAGGATTTGAAACGTCGTGACTTTACCATAAATGCCCTGGCAGTTGCACTCCCCGAGTGCAGATTGATAGACGAGACAAACGGGATAGCAGACATAGAGGATAAGCTCATACGGGCTATCGGCAAACCTTTGGAACGATTTGAAGAAGATGCCTTGCGTATCTGGAGAGGACTCAGATTCTCATCTCGTCTCGGATTTCGCATTCATCATGATACCCTTTCAGCAATGAAAAAAACCGCCCGAAACATTCGAACAATTGCCCGGGAGAGAATTCGCGAGGAGTGGATTAAACTGCTGCAAGGCAAGTATGTGAAGAATGGTATAGTTCCTGCCGCCCGGTTTGCAATAATGGATTCGGTCATATATATTCCTGCTCCTGAAACTGCAGCAGCATTACAATCCGATCTCCCGGCTTTTGCGGATGCAGCATCCGATTCCCCGTTGATGCAGGCTGCATGGGAATGGCAGTGGAAATTTGCAGTGCTGCTTGTCTACCCTCTTTTGCTGTCCCGGGAAGAACGCGGTGAAACTTCAATAGAGGATGCAATTGATGCACAGACAATCGAAGCAATCCGAACCTTCCTGAAGGAACGGCGCTACCCCAGGCAGCAGATCAATGCCCTGCTGCGAAAAATCAATGCCATTGCAGCCCGGCCGCCGGAAAGCGATGAGAAGATTTCCGCCCGGCGATATGTTCACATGCTGCAGCAGGAGGATTGGAAAACTGCTGTAGAAGCTCGCAGAATTCTGGGTGCGCCCGAGTGCAGCGGATCTGTCCGGCAACGGATTCAACAGGCAATACATGAAGGTGTTATATATTCGACAGCGGAGCTCTCAATTAACGGCAAGGACCTGGCTGATGCCCTGGACCGCGCGCCGGGGCCGTGGATCGGCGATACCTTACAGCTGCTCGTATCTGCGGTTGTGGATAATCCCGAATATAACAAGCCGGAGACCCTCATCCGGTTGGTCCGGGACAATACTGCAGGAAGCACGACATGATCTTCTCAGATATATCAAGTACTGTTTGAACCTGCATGGGCACTTGCCGTATACTAATGTGCATGAACATTAAAAAGATTGGCGCACAACAGGTAAATCCGGCTGCTATAAGTCGCTACTTCCCCGGAGACAGTCGAGCTGTGTTGTTAATTCATGGTTTCACCGGCACCCCTTTCGATATGGTGTATCTGGGTACACAGCTGAACAGTCAGGGATTTACCGTATCAATCCCCCGCCTCCCCGGACACGGAACTTCCTACAGGGATTTTCGTCAGAGTTCCGGCGAGCAGTGGTTACGCCGGGTCATAGATGAATATATGGAGCTTGAACAACGCCACTCCGAGGTGTATATAGCTGGTTTATCCATGGGCGGTCTTCTGACAATAATCCTGAGCGGAATGTTCAATCCGAAAAAAATTGCACTCGCAGCACCCGCCATTACAACCTACAACAGACTTTTACCGATAGCACCGATGGTAGGCAAGTTTCTCCACAGATATCCCATAACATATACCAAAGAGAATACCGATCCAAATATTCGTAAACTAGAACCTGAATACTGGCAGTGGCAGCAGGTGTGGGGTGCAGGACATCTGTACTCCCTGCAAGTACAGGCTAAAAAATACCTCCCCAGGATTACAGCTCCCACCTTAACCATCGTATCCAACAAGGACGAAATGGTTCCACCCGATGCGGCAAAGATAATCTCCAGGAAAATCGGCTGTGAAGTCCACAAGGTTGCCGAGATAGAAAACAGCCCGCACATAATAGTGAATGATAATGAGCGTGAACTGGTAGCTCGACTCATATGCACCTGGTTTCTTACGGATGAGGTTTTGTGAGACTTTTCTAAATAGAAGTACTAGGATAAGATCTACCGTATATGTTGATATTTACTCTGAAAAAATGGTTCTTCGATATGTGGGACTCAGTCCTGAAGCTGCTGCTGGTAAACGCGGCCTTTGTGACTTTACTTGCGGTCCCTTTGTCGATACCCGGCTGGATGTCCGAGTCAGGTATGCCGACGGCACTGAGTTTTGCTGTGTTTGTGTTCGGTATAGCGCTGATGGTATATTTCATTTCCGCTGTAATCTATGTAACCTGGCTCACTGCCGAGTATTCCCAGTGGGGTTTCCAGGATATGATCAAAGGCGGCATGCAACTCTTATTGAAAACACTGATGTTTGTTGCATTGAATGGAATTGTGTATTTCCTGCTCAGTAATGCCGTACCATTCTACATTGCAATGGATAATACCGTAGGCTTCGCTGCAGTTGCGGTTCTGTTCTGGGTGGGCGTTTTCTGGATCATGGTTGTACAGTACTTTTTTCCGATTTACTGTCGAATGGGAGATTCATTCTTCAAGACCTGGAAAAAAAGTATCCTTGTAGCTCTGGATAATCCAGGATTTTCATTTTTCCTGCTGATACTGGTTGGTATTTCGATAATGATTTCTTCCTGGTCGGCATTCATGTTTCCCGGTGTATTCGGGACTATTCTGCTGCTGCAAGGCGCAACCCAGTTACGCCTGAAGAAGTATGACTATCTTGAAGAAAATCCCGATGCGGACAGGAGAAGAATCCCCTGGCGAGCCGTCCTGCAGGAGGATAGAACCCGTGTCGGCAAGCGCAGCTTGCGAGGAATGTTCTTCCCCTGGAAAGAATAGCTCCTGCCTTGCAATAAACAGCCGCTGATTGTGTTATGGCAGCATGTCCGCGGCTTGCATGCCAAGGGCAAATGCACCTATTACCCCGGATTTGGTACCCAGGCCCGGGGTAACAATATAACCGGAAATTCCGGCAGTCGACACTGCGTCCTTTCGGACATAGCCGTTCAAGAAATCCGGCACAAGGCTTTGCACCCGAGGCAGTAAATGGTGCTGACTCAATACTCCCCCGCCGAGAATTATTTTTTGTGGAGAAAGGACATAGATATAAGTGCACAATGCCTGCGCAATATATCCGGCGATCTTGTCCCAAACCGGATCATCCTCGGCTATATCCTGTCCGGGCCTGCCTTCCCTGGCTTGTGTGGCTGGACCGCTTCCAAGAACCTCAAGACACTAACCAGGATATGGACATGAACCCCGGAACGAATCAGAATCTTCCGTTCCGGCAATTGCAATATGTCCCATTTCAGGCTGGGTTAATCCATGCAGCGGCCGACCGTTTATAACGACCCCGCCACCTACCCCGGTGCCGATAGTTATATACAGCACAACATCCAGGCCTCGACCGGCACCCCACATATACTCGCCAAGCGCCGCTCCATTCACATCGGTATCAAATCCGATTGGCACATGGAGGGCTTCTTTCAGAATACCGACGATATCAATATTGTCCCAATGAGGTTTCGGTGTTGAAGTGATATATCCGTAGGTAGGAGATTTGGGGTCAGGATCTATAGGACCGAAGGTTCCAACTCCTAATGATGAGATATCCCCGTGCACCTCCTGCATTTCCATGAAAAAGTTCACTGCCTTTCCAATGGTCTCTTCCGGGGTTGTGGTGGGAAAACGAATCTCCTCTAGGATAGTCTGCGGATCATGCGCAACTGCACAGACGAACTTGGTTCCCCCGGCTTCAATTCCTGCAATCATTACGTTTCCTCATTGAACCTACAGGTTAAGACCTGTTTCATCTTGAATTGATTTTGGCAGCCGGTCCTTCTGCTTCTTCTGTTGATTATTCACATAGCTCAGTGCATCGGTGGCGATATTCAATGCATGTTCATGCCATATAGTGTACAACTCGCTTTTCAGCGTATGCGGATATGGAGCCCCCTCAATAGCGCCAATCAGCTGCTTTAATAACTCAATACCTTTGTCATCCATGACCTGTTACTCCTTGATGTGTTGAGATGAAAGCGAAGCTTCAAAATGAATAATCTCCTGATCCTTCTGGTTTCGCATTCTGCCTGCAGCAGAATCATGGAGATTGTATTCTACACCGAGAATATCACCAACAAAGGACTCACCTATAAAATTAATCCGCAGTTCATGAATGCGTCGCTTCAGATACATTTCCATTGGGAGTGAATCCTCAATCCAGCCAATATAACATGCATTATTCGTATGAAAGTTCATATCAAGATTACTGCGTCGAACAGGAAAAGACAGGCTGTGTGCATAGCTGTCCGGGAGTATGATTTTTGAGGGTGTATCCGTAATGGCATCCACATTATGTGAAGGTATCGGCTGCTCAAGTGATTCTACCTTGCGGGGGCGCTTGGTTTTGCCGTCGACAAGAAGCCATGCAGAGGTAGCTTCAATAACCGGTTGAGATATATCATTGCTGCTGAATACCTGGAAATCGCGTAACGCAAACAATCGGTCAACCCGCTTCGGCCAGGTATGTACCTGAATCGTTTCTCCCCAGGCAGGATATGCATGGATTTTTATGTGGAGGCGCGATAGTACCCATGCCAGCCCTTGATCAACCAAGGCATGATATCCGAAACCGAGAAGTTCTGCGCTTCTCCAGGCACTGTTCTGGAACATATCAGCCAGGCTGCTGAGCTTCAGGAGGTGTTCAACATCGACCTCATTCGGTCTCAATGTGTACGAATCAATTAATGGTATCTGTTGCATATCAAAATCCTTGTTAGGAACAGTGTATCATCAAAGATCATAATCGACCAGCATGGATCTTCGTTATGAAAGCAGAACACTGCTGGAATAAAACCGGGTCAGAACCTCAAGTAACATATGTATATCCTGAATCCCGGCAGTTTCCCGAATTGAATGCATTGCAAGCATAGGAATACCTACATCCACAGTAGGAATCTGGGTGTGTGCATTTGTAAACGGTCCAATGGTAGATCCTGCAGGAATATCTGCCCGGTTAGTCAGATACTGATACGGATGCTCCAATGACTCGCAGATTGCCCGGAATTCCTGTGCAGTAACAGCGGTAGTTGCATATCGATATGATGCACTGAGCTTAATGATCGGTCCACCGTTCAAAACCGGGCTGAAGTCGGCATCATGCTTCTCCGGTCGGGTTGGATGAACAGCATGGGCACCATCGTTGGAAACACAGCGGGAAAGACTGATACTTCGATGCCAGGCCTCAGAATCATAGCCGCTGGTAACAAGCGCGACACGCTGCAGAACGCCTGAAAGATAGCCCGAATCAGCCCCAAAAGCAGTTCGGCTGCCGATTTCTTCCACATCAAATAACACTGCAACCTGTGTGTATTCGGCCGGCTCTGCTGAAAGAAATGCTTCAAGGGTAGTAAAGCATCCCGCCAGATTGTCGATTCTGCCTGAAACCAGCAGGGAATCATCTATCCCCCCAATCTCTGCCGATTGAGCATCATACAGGAACAAGTCCGCCTCCTGAACATCCCCGGCGTGCACCGGAGCTTCAGCAGTGTGCAGTGCGGAGGCAATAGCTATGCGAACAAGTTCGCGCGGATCCTTGTACTCGTTATGGGAACTGGACGAGATCAGTACCGGCAGGTGCTGATGCGGGTTCGGAGAAAAAGCCTCGTTTACATTACGGTCCATATGTATTGCAAGGCTGGGTATTACTACCCCGGCATGCGGAAGGTTCACTATTCTGCTGGATATCCTGCCTGAGGGCAGTGTAACCATTACCCTTCCGGCGATTCCAAGTGAACGATCCAGCCATGTATACAGCAAGGGAGCGCCATACACCTCTACCGGAATAACATGAGATTCCGGGCGAGTAGATGGTGGTTTCCTTGCCGAGAACTTTATTTTTAATGATGGACTGTCGGTATGGGCACCCACGATACGGAACCCGGACTCCGCAGGCGGCCTTTTGCCACAGCGAAAGGCGATAACCGAAGAATCATTGCGCTGAATATAATAAAGCGCACCCGGTGTAAGGTTCCAGGCGTCTGCTTCATGTAAATGAGTTCCACCCGCGGATTGCAGCATACTGCAAACACGCTGCTGCACATGGAACGGGGTGACTCCATTATTGAGAAAATCGATGATTGAGGCGGAATAATCACTGCGCGGCTTTGTCATTATACATCTCCAGGTAATTCAGTATGAGTGCCCGTGCTGCCATGACGGGGGCTGCCATGACGGGGGGCAAGAATGTCTGCCGACAATAAGGTACAGGAAATAGGTCCGTTATACAGCTGCAGCCGATCCTTGGTTCGCAAGCCGAAGGACTTGATGCCTGCCGTGCTCCCGGTAAGGACATGAATGCTCCAGTCCGGCAGAGCCTGCTTCGCACTCAGCGAGAAACTCTCATACAACTGTTCAATATCAGGGGTCTTTAATCGCTCATCATACGGAGGATTGGTAACCAACAGCCCCGGGCGATCCTGCAGTTCAACCGGACATGTCAGGTTGCGGGCATCCTGCTGTTGAATATCATATATGTTCTCTGTGTACGGCAGCTGCTGCAGAACCTCGATCGTACCTTGTACCGCAGCGTTGTCTATATCCCGGCCATACAGATACGGTTGTGATGTTCGTGACGCCTGTTCTATGCGCCGATCCATTTGTTCCAGAGCGGAGGACTTCACTGCCTGCCAGGTCTTTATATCCCCGAAACCTGGTAACGGGGAAAAATGCTGCATTCGGTAATACCCGGCCGGAACTGCCAGCAAGCGCATGCCGGCCTCCATAAGAATCGTTCCATACCCGCAGAAGGGATCCAGCAGCGGGCGTTTCGGCGCATATCCGACATATTCCAGTATCGATGCAGCAAGCACCTCACTCAGCGGGGCCTGTGCATCTGCATGCCGGTACCCGCGACGATGAAGACTCCCCGAGCCAAGATCAAGCGAGAGAATGGAGTCGCCTGTATTGGATAAAAAGAGGTGTATCCGAACATCGGGATCATGTGTATCAACTGATGGTCTATTACCCGTTTTTTGACGGCATTCATCTACGATTGCATCTTTAACGACCAATGCAGCAAATCCGAGTTTGGTAAAGGCATTATGTCGACCCTGTACCTCAACTGCAAAGGTCACGTCCGCATTGAGCAGCTTGTGCCATTGAATTTTCAGGGCAGAGGCATAAAGCTCATCCCGGTTACGGATCCGATCGGTCAGCAACGGCGCAAGAATTCGCATTGCAAGTCTGCTCTGATACGCCAGGACATATGCGGTTTTCCAGTCGGCATAGCCGGTAATGATACTACCGTTAAGCCTTGGTCCGGCGACGCCCAATGCAGCAGCCTCACGTTCGGCGAGGTCGGCGAACTGCGGCAACGGTACCAGCTGAACAGGAAACTCTTGTGAGCTGTCAAGAACATTCATATACATATCCTAAGGGTTACAAGAGCGAGAATCTAATATAAAACCCGAGTGCCGTCAGCAGAATCAAACCCGAGGTTCTCCGCAATCCACCCCATATCAGCAACGAAAGGGTCAGCAGGATACTCACCAGAAACATCATACCAATATCAAGTGCAAAACCGGATTCTATAGCATCCAGTGGGGCAACCGAGGCTGCAATACCTAACACCCCGAGGGAGTTGAATATATTACTGCCGATGATATTTCCCAGAGAGATATCTACCTCCTTCTTTTTAATCGCCACAAGGCTGGTGGTCAGCTCCGGAAGGCTCGTAGCAAATGCCACAATGGTAATCCCGATTACCCGTTCGGAAACAAAAAATACCTCCCCTGCATACCATACCGCTCCCCGCACGACAAGCTCGCCCCCGATGCCCAGCAGTAGAATTCCCCCCAGCATCAATGCGAAGATGACGAGCGGGGCATACTCTTTGGATGGTGTCTCAACGGCAATTTCTACAGCATCTATCGGAACAGCAGATTCAGCGACCCCTTTTCTGCGGCTTTTCACGTAGATAGTTACCAGATAGCTGCCAAGCAAAAAGAGCAGCAGCAAACCCTCAATCCGGGTTATGGTCCCGGTCTGTAAAGGCCATACCGAACCAAAGACGAACAGCAGCATTACCCCGTATGAACCGAACATAACCGGGATATCAAACCGCAGCAGTTTGGGATGGGACTCTACCGGTAACCAGAGGGACAGCAGCCCAAGAACAAGAGCAATATTAATAATGTTGCTGCCGATAACATTACCGACGGCAATAGATGCATGTCCCTGGACAGCGGAAATGACACTGACTACCATTTCCGGTGCGGATGTCCCGAAAGCGACAACCGTGAGTCCAATAACCAGTTTGGAAATGCCCAACCGCAAGGACCCGCTGACAGCGCCGCGCAGCAGAAACTCCGCACCAAAGTATAAGGCTGTTAATCCGGCCACAATAAAAACGGCATAAGTAAAAAGCTGAAGAAGCACGACTGTCACCCCTATTCATACAGGATTAATGAAATCACGAAAAAGAACAAGTACTGCGCAAGCATAAAAAAAGCTGCCCTTTCAGGCAGCTTTTTTCTAATTCTTTGGGCGAAGAGGGACTTGAACCCCCGACATCCTGCTTGTAAGGCAGGCGCTCTCCCAGCTGAGCTATTCGCCCGAAGTTGCCGGACGGTAGCACGCAGCTGACATTCCTGTCAATACACAGTATGATCGGTCCATTCTTATGGCACAGCACATTCGTAATATCGGCATTATGGCGCACATCGACGCGGGAAAGACGACCACGACGGAGCGCATACTCTTCTATACCGGCAAATCACATCGCATCGGTGAGGTCGACGACGGCTCGGCAACGATGGACTGGATGGTTCAGGAGCAGGATCGGGGTATCACGATCACCTCCGCTGCAACGCAGATCCAGTGGAAAGACCACACGATCAACATCATCGACACTCCCGGTCACGTCGACTTCACCGCTGAAGTAGAACGGAGCCTCCGTGTCCTCGACGGGGCGGTGGCGATCTTCTGCGCCGTCGGCGGAGTGGAACCTCAGTCGGAGACGGTATGGCGACAGGCGGACTCGTACGGCGTCCCCCGGATCGCTTTCGTCAACAAGATGGACCGTATCGGCGCCAACTTTTTCGAGGTGATCGAAGAGATTCGGGAGAAACTCTCGGCAAATCCTGTCCCACTCTTCCTTCCGATCGGTCGCGAAAACGCCTTCGAGGGAACGATCGACCTGATCAAGTTGGAGGAGCTCCACTGGATCGAGACCGAGCAGGGCCGGTCCTTTGAAAAACGTCCGATCCGTCCGGAGCTTCAGAATCTCGCCGAGGAGTGGCGGGAGCACCTGATCGACGCGGTGAGTACCTACTCCGACGAGATCACCGAGCTCCACCTCGAGGACCAACCGATTCCGCCGGAGCTGATCAACCGGGTTCTTCGGGAACAGACCCTTGCGCGGTCGATCCTCCCGGTGTACGTCGGAGCGAGTCTGAGGAACGTCGGAGTACAGCCGCTCATGGACGGGATCGTGGAGTTTCTGCCCGCTCCGGAGGAACTGCCACCGATCGAGGGGGTACACCCCAGGAAGGGTGAACCGGTTCACGTCGAACGGGTCGTTGACGGTCAGACGGTAGCGATGGTGTTCAAGATCCAGGCAGACCGCGAAGCGGGAAGCCTCTCATACGTCCGCGTCTACCAGGGAACGATCAAGTCCGGCGTAGCGATCTACAACCACAACCAGGGCAAACGGGAACGGGTAAACCGCATTCTTCGAATGCACGCGAACCGGACCGAACAGGTCGATCGCCTCTCCGCGGGGGATATCGGCGTTATCGTCGGCTTCAAACTTGCCCAGACGGGAGATACGATCGGCAGCGAGGGATTCCCGGTGGTTCTCGAACGGATGCACTTTCCCCAGCCGGTGATTACCGTTGCGATCGAGCCCCAGACGCTGAGCGAGCGGGATCGCCTCAAAGAGGTCCTCGAGATCCTCACCCGTGAAGACCCGACCTTTCTCTGGAAAGAGGATGAAGATACGGGTGAGCTGGTGATCTCCGGCATGGGGGAACTCCATCTCGACGTGCTCGTTACTCGCATCATCGACGATTACAAGGTCAACGCAAAAGTAGGAAATCCTCAGGTTACCTACCGGGAGAGCATCACCTCCGAACGAGAGCACCGCGAAGTGTTCCAGAAAGTGATCGGTGGCAAGGAGAACCGAGCGGAGCTGGTTCTTCGTGTATTTCCCCAGAAGCGGGGTACCGGAAACATCTTTACCAGTACCGTCCCCCCCAGTACCCTTCCCGACGCGTTTGCCAAAGCGTGCGAGCGAGGCATCCAGGCGGCGTTCTCGTCGGGGATCCGCCTCGGATATCCGACGATCGATATCGGCGTGGAACTGATCGACGCGGTCTACGACGAACAGACCGCCACGGAGTTCGCGTTTGAGGCGGCGGCATCCCTCGGGTTCGATAACGCGTGTGGTTCTGCCGACCCGGTTCTCCTCGAACCGGTGATGAAGGTAGACGTCCTGGTACCGAAAGAGTTCATGGGCGATACGATTAGCGGGATCACCACCCGAGGTGGTATCGTGCACTCCGTTGAGAGTCGGCCGAGTGTGGAGCACATCGTCGCTGAGGCACCGCTTCGCAAGATGTTCGGGTACAGCACCTCCCTCCGCAGTACCACTCAGGGTCGGGGAAACTACGCGATGGAGTTTTCCCACTTCGCTCCCAGTGACGGTCGCTAACTTTTCCTTGACACGTTCAGGGAGCTGTTCAACAATGTATGCTCATACATCTCGGGAGGAGCGTTCATGGCGTATACTACTGAAAACATTCGAAACATCGCGGTTGCGGGACACGGAGCAACCGGAAAAACCTCCTTTGTTGAGCAGCTTCTGGTTGCCGGCAAGGCGATCGCAACGGCGGCGCCGGTAGAATCCGGGAAGACCGTCAGCGACTATACCCCGGAGGAGATCGAGAACGGACTCTCGATCCACACCTCCGTCAGCAATATCGACTGGAACGGGAAGAAGATCAACATTTTCGATACCCCCGGTGCGTCAGACTTCGTCGGTGAAGTGGTTACCGCCTTTCGCGCCGCCGAGTCGGCGGTGATGATGATCGGCGCCCGTGCGGGCGTGCAGATCGAGACGATCAAACTGTGGCGACGCCTCAACAATCGCAACATGCCGCGAATCGCGTTCATCAACAAGATGGACGAGGAACGGGCAAGTTACGAGGGAGTGCTCAACGATCTGCGGGACAAGTTCGACATTACCGTCGTACCGATCACGATCCCCGTCGGCGAAGGTGCCGATTTCCGGGGTGTCCTGGATCTGATCGGTATGAAGATGTGGCCCGCCGGCTCCGACGCAGGTACCGATATCCCTGATGACATGAAGGACCTCGTCGAGACGTACCGGGCGCAGCTCATCGAGGCAGCAGCGGAGGGTGACGACGAGCTGACGATGAAATTCCTCGAGGAAGAGTCTCTGACGGAAGAAGAGGTTCATCGGGGGATCACCGAAGGACTTCGGGACAACAAGATCGTTCCGGTGTTCTGCGGGAGCGCTCTTCAGGACGCAGGCATCAACGTTTTTCTCGATTTTATCTCCTGGGCGGCTCCGTCACCGGCGGGTGTCAAGGAGGCGGTCGTTACCCGTGAGGGCAGTGAAGAGGAGTACACGATCAGCACCGATGCGCCGTTTTCCGCGATGAACTTCAAGACGACCCTCGACCAGTTCAGCGGAAAGCTGTCGTTCATCAAGGTAATGGGAGGCAGACTCACCTCGGATACGGAGTTCGCGATCGATCGGGACGGGAAAAAACTGAAAGCGGGCAAGTTCTATACTGCCGTCGGGAAGAAACTGAGCGAGACGAATGAGCTTATCGCCGGTGACATCGGGATCATGGCCAAGATCGGTGATGCCCACACCAACGATACCTTCCACGCCGTTGACACCTACACCCACTTTCGCCCCCTGGCGCTTCCACAACCGGTGTATAGCCTCGCGATCTCCGCGGAGAGCAAGAAAGACGAGGACAAGCTGAATGAACAGCTCGTACGGGTCACGGAAGAAGACAAAACCTTT
>CAZANF010000056.1:0-13225 GCA_964486425.1 uncultured Spirochaeta sp.
AGCTGTTGACGATGAGCTTGCCGCCTTTATGGAGGACTGCCGCGAGGCTTTGGTTCTCTCAGAGCGGCATCCCGACTATTTTTATTCTGCCTTTCTTCACAATGAGATGCATAGCGCCGTCGTTCTGCCGCTGGTAAGTTCCGGCAACTCCCTCGGTTTGCTGATATTAAACTCCCAATCACCCTACTATTTCCGACGCAACAGATTCCATTTCCTCGAATCCTTTATCCGTCTTGCCTCCGGTACCCTGCAGAGCGCAGCCTTGTACAATGAGTTACAGACCCAGTACAAGGCGATGGAAGAACTTGAACGCTATCAGCACAGTATTTTTTCCTCGATGACGAATCTGCTGGTGGCCATTGACGAGAAGGGTCGCATCGAATATTTCAACAGTGCCGCCGGGGAAAAGCTGGGGCTTACCGAACAGGATATGGGTAAAAAATTCTATTCGGTATTTGCCAGAATGTTCAGTAAAAAGATCCTGAAGGCCATTCACAATGCGGACCAGACCAGTCGCGAAATTCTCAATCTGCAGGGAATTCTGAACCGTAAGCCCGAAAAGGGAGCAAGCGAGCCGACTGAGATGGATTTTGCATTAAATATCTCGCCGATACGCGGCAAGAGGGGCGGAAAAGAAGGGGTCATCCTGCTCTTTACCGATCAATCCGCCGAAAAACAGCTGAAAAACCAGATGGACAGCGTGGTAGAAGAGCGTCGTGTCATCAAGGATATGTTTGCACGCTATCTCTCCAATGATATCGTGCAGTCGCTGATGCAATCACCGGATCTGGTGAAACCCGGAGGGGATTTAAAGAAAGCTACCATTTTCTTTGCCGACATACGCGGGTATACATCATTTACTGAAAGCAAGGACCCGGAATTTATCATTGGAGTTCTGAACGATTACTTCAGCGAGGCGGTTGAACTGATTATCAAATACAAGGGGTTTATCGACAAGTTTATCGGGGACTGCATTATGGCTGCCTGGGGTGTCCCGATGTACTCCGCTGAGTCGGATGCTGTCTCTGCTGTATCATGTGCGGTTGAACTGCAGAGTCTGGTTAACTCCCCGAACAGAAGGTTCTTTACCGGTGATGCTAAGCACCTCAGAATAGGCATCGGTATGCATTCCGGGCCGCTTATCGCCGGCAACCTCGGCAGCTCTCAACGCATGGACTACTCTGTTATCGGGGATACGGTGAATGTTGCCGCTCGCCTTGAGGGTGTGGCCGGTCCCAACGACATCATCATCACCGAGGATACCCGCGATCTGATCGGCGACCGTTTTTCTCTCAAGCAGCTTGAGCCTGTATCCGTGAAGGGTAAATCGAAGCCGCTGCATATTTTCAAGGTTCTGAAACAGGTACAATAAGGAGACAAGAATGGATTTTCTGCTGCAGTATATTCCAATGAATGTAGTTATAGCTGCCGGGTTTTTTTCAGGCGCAGCTGTTATCATAATGATACTATTCATAATCAGCAACTCACTGGTGAAATACCGAATGCAGAACCTGCACCGCTATCCTGAAGCTCTGCATAAGCTTGTCCTCAAGACACAGCAGCATCCAAGTCTGCGGCGGGTCAACCTCTTGCTGCAGTATGCCCCTGAGGATGGATTGTTTGCCGTGTTTATGGCTGCGCTGAAATCACGACGCTGCGCACATCGATTCCGCACCTGGCTGGATCATCATGAGGATGTATTATCCGTACGCAAGGTTGCTTTAAGTGGCAAGGGTGAATCCTTTGATGGAGCACAGGCAGCAGAGTTCTTTCGCGACCGGATGGATCAGATCAGGGAACTGGCCGGGCACCCCGAATGGGCGGTCCGATACATGGCTGAAAAAATACTGCTGCATGACAATGACAAGCGATCACGGCGAGCACTACAAGATGCCTTTCATGACCCGCACAGTCTGGTGCGCAGAACCGCAGCCGAGGAGTTCGCTCCGGAAGATTCAGACGAAAGGGAATTACTCTACACCGAGCTTACCCGGCTGCTGAAGGATGATTTCGTATTTGAAGTACGTGCAGCTGCGAAACAGCGCCTGGGGAGGGAATTCTCCGATCGTGATACCCTGGACACTGATAGCCTGACGCCGGTACAGATCCTGCATGTTGTAGAGCAATTAAACAGGGATTCGACTGCAGATCATGATATAGGACTTCGTTTTCTTGGACATGACAATCTGGAGATTCACCTTCAGGCAGCCAGGTATGCAGCTCGAGCGGGTTTGCTTTCCCGTCTCTTCCAGCAAGCAGACAACTCCGACTCTACCGCACGAGCCCACACACAATCCCTGTTGATGCACGCTGCCTCGGTTGGTGAAAGCGGTTTTCTCTATCGACTTAGAGACAAAACCGATCTCTCACCGGCAAGCCTGGAGGTTGCAGCCGAGATTCTGAAGCTGCATGGCCCTGTATATCTGATTCCATATCTGCTGCGCCGCGCAGCGAAAGCAGATCCTGCTCTGTCCGCGATGAATACCAGGGTATATACACTGGCCTGTGCATGTGCATGCCGGAGAGGAGATGCCGCATCGGCAACCGAACTCGCTTCCCTGTTGCGGGAACACCGGTATAATGAAAGGTATCTCTCGCCTATCTTCCAGGAGCTTAACGGTACACATCCCCAGATTCTGGTCCCTGCCCTGCTGGATCTGCTGCAGGATACCAGTTTCCCGCTTCGTTATGAACTCGAGACTGCAATCCAGCGATTTGATCATGGAGAGTTCATTCAGCAGCTTCTGGACATCGTTACGGCGGACCGGATTCTGCAGCCGCATCCGGTACGCATCTCGGCCTTTCTGATAATTGGACGTCTTCAGCTTCCGTTTACATTACAGACTATTCTTGAGCACCTCCCTATACTCCCGGTTTTTCAGGCCCGGGAGTTTTCATCCTACCTTGCTGAACACAACGGTGAGGAGTTTACTCGTCGGGTACTTGATATCCTGAATGGAGAAGACGGCAAGGTCCGGGCTGCGGTTATCGCTGCGGTTTCAACCACTGGAAACAAGGAGTTCATCAAACCGATACGGAATGCAGCAACCGATGCAGACCCGCTTGTTCGAAGTGCAGCCGCATGGGCCCTTATCGAATATGGAGATACTCGGTCGGTCAAGGAGGCACGGGGCCTGCTTCGTGATCCGGTTACCAAGGTTCGGGAACAGGCGGCACAGGCATTGGGAGCCAGTGATAACGATGATATCCTGTCGGATCTTGCAGAGATCTGCAGCGATGCGAATGAGGTAATGAAGGTCCGAAAGGCTGCGATACTAGGACTGGAAAACTCATCGAAACCAGACGCGACGCAGCTGCTGGCCGAGCAGCTCATCAATTCCGAGACTCCAAAGGAGTTTCAACAGTCTGTAATCGATGCACTATCCGGAAAAACAGGGGTAAAGGAAATCGAAGTCCTGGTTACCAAGATCAAGGACTCCGACCCGGAGACCCGGGAGCGTCTTACCCAGGTATTCCGCAGGATGGGACAATCCGGTGAAGAAGCGCTGATTGAGCTTCTGCATGAGGATATTGCATCTCTCCGCCCGTATATTACCTCAATCCTGGAAGAAACCGGCTACATAGATGCTACGGTACGCTTGATTTCCCATCGGGACCCGCAGGTAAGGCAAACAGCTGCCGAGCAATTATCGGTAATTGGAACTGCAGCAGCGTTCCGGGGAATCGTAGTCGCAGCGAGTGACCCGGATACGGAGGTCCGGGTGAAGGTAACTAGGGCCCTGGAGCGTTTGGCCAGTCCTGCAGGGAAAGAAATTCTGGATGAGCTGCAGAATGACCCCGACAAAAGAATACGCAAGTACACCTTATGGGCATTGGAACGGATAAAGGCAGGGAAACTTACCGAGGAATAGCCTCAACGGCCTCCCATGGCAGAAGAAAACAGCGTGTGCGGCTCTTTTTTCCGCGCATCTCGCTGAACAACTCCAGTTCCGGAAACTCCGGTACTGGTGAAGCAGACGGCTCGTTCGAGGTGCCTGCAGCGGGAGTCAGGATCCAGTTGCGAACCCGGCCTGCCAGTTCCGTCAACTCGTCCAGGGTACGGCCGACAGCTGTTTCACACAGGAAATCTGCGGAAACCTGGCAGATACTGCAGCCGACGGTATGATGCTGCATCTCAAGGACTTTTGAGCTAATTTCAGAGCCGGTTCCAGGTGCGGCCGGCTGTGGCTCAAGGCGAACCGTCAGCTCTACAGCATCTCCGCAGCGCTCATTAACGGCTGCAGCTGCCACTCCCGACTGTGGATGAGCTGGGGACTGCATTCGGTGCTGCTGATGCTTGTAGCGATCCATCAGTTTCCGGGTATGTTCACTTCCCCCGTACATGCTGTGCCTCCCTCTTCTCCATAACTGCAATTACGATGCGAACAGACTGTGTGCCCGGTCTATCGCAGTAAAGAAGCGCTTGATATCCTGCATTGTATTATACAGATACACAACCGCCCGCGAGGTACCGGGGATATTCCAGTGCCGCATTAACGGCTGCGCACAGTGGCTGCCGGTACGGATCGCAACACCCTGACTGTCCAGCAAGGCGCCGGTATCATGCGGATGCACGCCATTGATATTGAAGCTGAAAATCCCGCCGCGCCGGGCCGGATTGCTGCCGCCGTATACCTGCATGAACGGACGCTGTGCCGCCTCCTGCAGCATAGTCTCTAGCAGACGGTGCTCGTGAGCCTCAATGGCCTCCATTCCAACACCTTGCAGATAACGAATCGCGGCGCCGAAACCGATAACCCCGGCAATGTTCGGTGTGCCGGCTTCGAATTTTTGCGGCAGCCGTTCATACGTGGAATGTTCCAGGTACACCGACTGAATCATATCGCCGCCGTACAGGAATGGATCCATCGCATCCAGTACCTCGGCTCGGCCGTACAACACCCCGACGCCGGTCGGCCCGAGCATCTTGTGAGCACTGAAGGCCAGGAAATCCACATCCAGACGCCGTAAATCAACCGCATGATGGCTTACTAGCTGCGCCCCATCCAGAAATATCAGTGCCCCTGCATTCCGTGCTGCTGCGATTATCGGCTCCAGCGGAGGCATGTAGCCGGTCACATTGGACATGGCGCTTAACGCAACCAATCGTGTTCTGGTACCTATTATCTGATCCAGATGATCCAGAACCAGATGTCCGTTTTCATCCACAGGAATGATACGAAGGGTTGCCCCGGTCGCCTGAGCCGCGGCTTGCCATGGCACAAGATTGGCATGATGCTCGAGCTCGGTTGATACGATTTCATCACCGGGTTTCAAAAACTTGCGCGCCCAGGAATATGCCACCAAATTAACTGATTCGGTTGAACTTTTTGTAAAAATAATATGCCCGTCATCCGGCACATGCAGAAAATCCTTGATCAGCTGCCGGGTGTCATCAAACGCAACCGTAGCTTGCTCACTGAATTCATAATGCCCGCGATGGATATTCGCATTGTATTCCGTATAGTAGCGGGATTCCGCTTCGATCACCTGAGTCGGGGTAAGGCTGGTGGCCCCATTGTCCAGGTAAACCAGAGGCTTGCCGCGCATAGTGCGCTGCAGGATGGGAAAATCGGCCCGGATGGTCTCCAGATTGGCGTCGCTGATATACATACTGTTAGGTTATCCTAAATCAGTAGTTGAGGGAAGGAGATGAAAACAGCCCGGGAAGTATCCCGGGCTTCTATCGACTCTTCAACAGTTATGCCAGGGCTTTCTTGTATCGTTTTTCGACCGCATCCCAGTTGATCACGTTAAAGAATTCTTTCAGGTAATCGGGACGACGATTCTGGTATTTCAGATAATAGGCGTGCTCCCATACATCCACCCCGAGAATCGGCGTTTTGCCGTATGTAAGCGGGTTATCCTGATTCGGGGTACTGGTAATCTCAAGTCCCTTGCTCGGAGTAACCACCAGCCAAGCCCATCCGCTGCCGAATCTACCGGCTGCAGCAGCCGTAAACTTTTCCTTAAAAGATTCAAAGCTGCCGAAGGTGTTTACAATCGCTGTGTGCAGCTCGCCTGTGGGCTCACGTGATCCCTCCGGACCCATAATAGTCCAGAACAAGCTGTGATTCACATGTCCCCCGCCATGATTGCGAACCGGTGTCTGCAGGTTCTCCGGAAGGGTATTTAATTCCCGTATAAGCTTCTCCGGATCCCAATCTGCATACTCGGTACCTTCAACTGCTTCATTCAATTTGGAAACATACTTTGCATGATGTTTATCATGATGAATCGTCATTGTTTCCTTGTCGATATGAGGTTCCAGTGCATCATATGCATACGGTAAATCTGGTGTAGTAAATGCCATAATAGCCTCCTCTACCCGTTAATGTATCAATTTGGATAGCCCATCGGCAACTATTGCATCACACATTTCATTACTAAATTGATAATTTTTGCTGCGCCTGCGCAAGGGGTAACGTATCCCGTACCGCATCCTCGTATATCTGCATACGATCAGGATCGTTTACCATGACGACTCCCCGGACCCTGCCGTCAAGACAGTACCACCCCTGATAAACCCCCTTCTGCTCAAACTCCACAAGTTCATAGGCTTCAGTCCTTTCAGGGACAGAAATTGTGCAGAATAGGGTGTCGTTCGCTTTAAACTTCAGGCGGAATGCAGGGTTCTCCCAGACCGTATTCTCGCCGATCATATTCAATCCTGCGACCGTTCCCTGGGCATCTGCAGCACGCCATACCCCGGTTAACGAACCGTCGGGATGCTGTGCACAGTCACCTGCAGCATATATCCTTTCTGCAGACGTGCAGAGCCGATCATCCACCAGAATTCCCTCCTGCGTTGAAATTCCGGCAAGCTCAGCCAGACTGGTCTCGCGGTCTATTCCATAGGCTGCTATTACTATATCCGCATTATACTCACCTTCACCGTGACTCTTGCCGTTGCCCAGGCTTACCGAGAGTTTCGGGAGGGGTACTCCGGGGCGATTCTGTTCAACCCGCACCAGCTCCGAGCCGAACTGCAGCTCGGCACCCAGGGCTGTTAACTCCCTGGCGAGCAGCTCACTCGCTCTCGGGGTCAAACGGTTTGCCATCAATCGCCTGGTTCGGGTTCCCAGAACTACACGCAGGTTACGCCTGGCCAGCTGATCCGTCAGCTCGATCGCCAGCACCCCGTCTCCGGTCACCACAGCAGAATCGGCGTCCCCCGCTGCAGCGATCAATGCCTCTGCCTCCGCCGCTGAGCGCAGCACCGTGAGCTCATCGGTATCAATCCCGTAACGATTCGGCAGCCGCGGGCGGCCTCCGGTTGCCAGCAGCAGGGTATCAAACCCCACTTCATTGCCGTTCGACAGGGCCATTGTTCGTGTCTCAATATCAATACCGATCACCTGCACATCCGTTATCAGGTCGAGTCCCGCAGGCTGCCAGAACTCCGGACCCTCAAGTGCAAACTGGTCGCGCTCGAAACCCTCGGCGATGTGCTTTGAGAGCTGTGTTCGATGATACGGAAGCCGATCCTCATTGCTGATCACCAGCAAGGGTGCTTGAGGATCACGCTCCCGAATGACACGTGCCGCCGCAACCCCGGCTGCTCCGGCTCCTACAATTACGTATGTATATTTCGTCTTCACGCTCTACCCCTCTCATGCTACTATTCATATACTAATAGAAAGGAGTACTAAAATCATGAGCCTGCGACAAGTTATTACCATAGAAAACGCTGCTGTTGGACCCTATTCTCCGGCCGTACAGGTTGGCAACACACTCTATATCTCCGGTCAAATACCACTCGACTTCGACACCGGGCGCATGGTTACCGGCACTACTGCCGAACAGGCCCAACAGGCTCTGAGCAATATCGGCCGCATTCTTGCTCGTGCGGGATTTGAATGGGGCGACCTGGTAAAATGCACCATCCTTCTCACCGATATCAGCGATTTCGCTGCAGTGAATGAGGTCTACGCCAGGTATGTACAGCAGCCCTACCCGGCCCGTGCCGCGTATGCTGTTGCAGCCCTCCCGAAAGACGCCGCCGTTGAGATTGAGGCTATCGCCGTTCGCGATTGATCCCCCGGGGCCCCGGCAGCTGAGTCTGCTGTTGAAAAAATCCCGGTACAGCAGGGTGTGTATTATCCGGGGGAGGATGAAAACACCTTTGTTACCTGCGAGGGTGACGGAAGGGTTAATCTCGACAGACGGCTCAAGGATTTATCTCTGCCTGGAGATTCGATGGAGTCAGACTGAACCGGGCGCAGCCGCGGATGTGCCGGACAGCACAAGCAATACCCGACCTGAAAAACCCGATATCGGATTCTGTAACTGCATTTAAACTTACACTATGATTTCATTTCAAAACCGGAAACGTCCGGTTCTCGGGCTGCTGCTGTGTCATCTTGAGGGAGCATATCAGCAGCACTTCTGAAAGGGGTTCGATCTGTTCTGCCGTGAACATGATTGTGATCTGATGGTCTTCTGTGATCGCTATATTCCGGGCACACGGGACGGCGAGAGACCTGTTCCTGAGGTATACAAACTGGCCGACCGTTCACGCATAGACGGACTATGTGTGGATTCAAGCGCATTCATAGGCGAAGCCGACTTCGATCGTTATATCGCTCATACCTCCGGCCTTGAACATCTGCCGATAGTATTATCCTCCATTGCACACGGCAGTATTCCTTCCGTATTTCCGGACAATGCCGAAGGAATGACTGCAATTCTCACTCATCTGCATGAAGTGCATGGTGCAGTGCGCATTGCATATGCTGGAGGATCATCGAATGTCGAGGATTCCCGGACACGCAGGGAAACCTGGAAAGACTTTGCCGATTCCCGCGGCCTGAGCACCGAGGGGCTGGAATATGCAGGAGCATTCGATGCAGATAGCGGACGGGCTGCAGTACGGCAGCTCACTGCAGTAAAGAGCAATCTTCCGGACGCAATAGTATTTGCGAACGATGAAATGGCAATCGGCGGAATGGCTGAACTGAAGGCGCGGGGATTAAGGATCCCGGAGGACATACTGGTGACGGGGTTTGACAACACCATGTTATCCGGAATCCAGCACCCTCCGCTCACAACCGCAGTGCAGCCCATTGCAGAGAAAGCCCGAGCAGCCGGACAGCTGCTGTTGAATGCGATCAATGGCTATCCGTCGACCGGCACAGTACTGCGCATGGATGATTTATGCAGGGAGTTTCCGGTACTATTCCCATCCATCAGCAGCAGCCCGGCATTTGTGTGCCTCTACGACCATGAGGATCCAGTATACAGTCATGTTATTGCAGCCTCAGATGGTTCAGGTAACTCCCTGGTAGATGCGAATGCCCCTCGCCGATTTCATACTACTCAGATTGTTCCTGCATATCTTCTTGATGATACTATCCGACGGACCCTGATAGTGCAGGGATTGCGTCAGGAGGGTCCGGATTTCGGATTCCTGGTATGCGAATACGAGAATGCCGCAAGTGATATTTTTGTTGCACTGCGATTTCAGACAAGTGCTGCACTCCACAACATTATGCTTATACACCAGCGCGAAGCAGACAGCCTGCAGCTGCAGAAGGCGCTGGAAACCGTAGCACAAAGCGAGCAGCGATATCGTGAACTGGCCGACCTTTTGCCGGCATTCGTAATGGAAAGCAGCTATGACGGTCGTATTACATATCTGAACAAGCGTGGTCTGGAGCTGCTCGGATTGAATCCGACCAGCCTGACAGAGAGCAAGTACCTGAATGATTTCCTGATTGATGAGATATCACCTGAAGCCAGTCCCGAATATGTACAGCTGAAACTGCGGACCCCGGTCCGCAAGGAGGTTTCACTGTTAGCCCGTAAAAGTCGCCTGGATGGAGAGACCGGAACAGTTCGCTGGATCGGGCTGGACTTTGCTCCGGTAATTGACTCCCGACTGATGCCCGACGACGAGACACTGGATCGCTATGGCTTGACAGCACGGGAACGCGAGATTCTTATCCTTGAGCTGAAAGGTTTCTCAGGCAAGGAGATTGCAGACCAGCTTTCCATTGCCTTGAGTACGGTTAAAAGTCACATCGGATCAATGTACCGAAAGCTGGGTGTCGGTTCACGGGATCAGTTGTTCACGCTCATGAGCAATGACACAATCAGCACCTGGGGCTATGATTCTCTTATGCTCTCTCTTCTGTCTCACCTGCTTCGAGACTGAACCTTCCGGTAGTATCCAAAAACCAGAAAACCGGTACCTGAGGTACCATTCAAATCCAACCACAATGACGGTACCGGCTTCCCTGAAACGGGTGTAGCATTTTACACAGACAATTCACTACACAGGAGGAGAGTGATGAAAGTTTTTATTAAGTGTTTACTGGCTTCGGCACTGGCTGCTGCAGTCCTGGCCGGGTGTAACAATATGGCTCTCGGCGATGCCGACACCGCTGACGCAGGCAATTTGTCTCGTGCGGTGACGGACAATACCCAGAGCTCGCATGACGGGTATTTCTATTCATTCTGGACTGATGCACCGGGAACGGTATCCATGGAGCTTGGCAGCGGGGGTAATTACAGCACCAGCTGGAGCAATACGGTAACTTTGTCGCCGGCAAGGGATGGAGTACCGGTGGACGACGCACCGTAAGTTATTCGGGTTCATTCAATCCATCGGGGAATGCATACCTTACCCTGTACGGATGGACAACCAACCCGCTTGTTGAGTACTACATTGTCGACAACTGGGGCTCATATCGTCCTGAAGGAACATATAAAGGCACTGTATATTCCGATGGCGATACATACGATATCTATGAAACGACCCGCTACGATTCGCCTTCAATCGAAGGGAACCAGACCTTTAACCAGTATTGGAGCGTGCGGCGCTCGAGACGTTCCAGCGGAACAATCACGACCGGAAATCACTTCGATGCATGGGCCAGCCATGGGATGAACCTGGGGAATCATAATTACATGATTATGGCAACCGAGGGCTACCAGAGCAGCGGCAGCTCCAACATTACCCTTGGAACCACCAGCGGTGGAGGATCGGGCGATTCCGGGGATTCCGGCGGAGGAAACTCGGGCGGATCAGACAGCGGAGCTGTTAATCTGAATGCCTGGCAGCCCGACGGCCGCAGCAGCAGTCTGAACGCCTGGAGCGGCGGTATCGGCGGCTGGCAGCAGGGCGACTGGATCCGGTTTGACAACGTAAATGTATCCGGTAAATCCATGATCAACTTTAATATGGGTACTACCCAGAGCGGAACCTTCCGGATTGTTATAGGGGAATACTATGGAACCGAAATCGGTCGTTTGGATTTTTCACCCAGCGGCGGGTGGAACAACTACAACAACCAGTCCACCAGCTTGAATCTGGGCGGACGTACCGGAAGTCATAGTATATACATTATCAACAGCGGCGGAGCTGCGAACCTTGGCACGCTGACCATTCAGTAAATGACGCGGGGGACTGTCCCTCTATAATATCGGGGACTGTCCCTTCATCTTACGGTCGGGGATAGTATCCCGCGACCTCAATTTCGATTGTTGACTGAAAAACGGCATATTTGTATTCCAGGCTATAGCGGTCGCTTTCGTAGATGACCTCATAGTCGCCCCATTTGGCTGCGGGTGAATAATCCTGCAGCACATGAATGGGCACGGTCGTCTCACCATCCGGGTGGTTCACCTGCAGCTCTCCGGTAAACACAAATCCGTCTTCCCCATCCGGCCCGACAATATCACTGCGCTGCTGCTGTTCAATCTCGACTGAGAATTCGATTGACGTCTGAATTTCATTCCATTCATCGTCAAACAGGCTGACCGGATAGTCCTGTTGTCTGGATGCCGGACCTGTCTGTTCTTCCATATCAAACGCTGCAGTGAAATGCGGCATTTCATATCGTTCAAAGTCAGGTATGATACGATTCTCCCCAGGTTCAACCTCAAAGGTATGCAGGTACAAGGAGCGGTCGTTTACAGTCCACATACCGTGCACACCCGGTGAAATTTCGTGCTGCAGTCTGTACGCACCGGCTGTCCCGGTTTCATCCAGCACCAGCGGAAAAATGTCGTCGACAGCGACAGATGTATTCTGCAGATTATATATGTATACCTCGGGTTCCGGAGCAAATATCGTTTCCTGCAGGTACTGAATCCCGGCCGCAAAGAATATACCCAGAATAAATACCGCAGCCAGTACAGTCCATGAAGGCAATCCGCCCTGTCTGCGCGCGGATTTGGGAGGCTTTGCAGTAACATACCGGCGGTCGTACGCCTCTATAATCTCAATCGGTTCTGATATGCCCTTCAGGGCATAGAAGCCGTGACGTGCCCAGCCTAAGGATGGCCGATCAGCCAACCACCCCTTCGCCGAATCAAATACCGGATAAGTAAGGAATATCTGCCCCCCGTCGGCGAGTCCCTCAATTCGTGCGGCACGGTTTACATGGCGACCGAATACATCAATTTGAATCGAGTTGTCTACAGTTACCTGTCCCATATGCAGTCCAATGCGTACCGCAACGGCACCAAACTCCGGGTGATACTGCAGGTGCTCCTGAAACTCGCGTTGAACGGCAAGGGCACGATCAACTGCCCGGGTAGGCTCGGAAAAAACCGCCATTGCCGCATCCCCGATGAACTTGATTATCTTCCCGTCGCCATTCTCTTCAATTATGCGCAGCATGGTCTTGTCATGAAAGACACGCAGTTTATTAGAGAATTCCTCGCCCTTTTCTTCGGACAGCTGCGTAAAGCCCTTCATGTCCGTGAACATGATCACCAGCATAGCAGTGCTGCGGTGCTGTATATATTCCTGGAGGCTTCGAACTTCTTCTCCCCGGAGCTCAAATATGTCTTCAGTTCCTTCGCTTTTCTGTCCTTCCGTTTCCATATTATTCACCCCTCTTCTTTAATCGTCTGCAGAATTGCCTGATACGCGGCATATACCGCCGGCTCATTCAATGCTGATTGATTGTTGTTCACTGTTACAGAAACAGTCCACCGTACCCCATCCTCACCGACCAGAAGGGTGGTCAGATTGAGTATGCCCGGTTCCGAGCCACCCTTGTACGCAATATGCTCCCAGTCAGAGGTTCGCGCAAGACCGGGATTGATGGTCATGAGCCCCAGAGAACCTGCATGCTCAATCAGATCCGCCAACTCGGCCGTAGTCATGAACCACTCGATATCCGGTGCAACCGGTTCTCCGGAGAATATATCGGCACCGGGCAATGGATGATCACCCAGGCCCTCAAGAATCTCCCGACGCTGCTGTGTTGAA
>CAZANF010000057.1:0-13142 GCA_964486425.1 uncultured Spirochaeta sp.
ACTTTGTAAGCGTAATAGTTTTGATGTACCAGACTCCATCTGACTGATGCATACCTGCAACCAGTTCAAAATCACCGGTAATACCAGTCAAATCATCAAGGGTACCATTGTCTGCGGTCAAGTTTGCAGTAATTTCATGATCTCCGACACCATCGGTAAAACTCGCAGCGACTACTGGAACTGCATGTGCAGTGTAGTTGCCGTCACTATCCACTACATCCTCTATCCATTTGCCGTTATCATCCTGTCCAATATAGTTAGAGGCTTGACCATCTCCATAATACGAGACCTGAAACCACTTATTTCCGACATCGCCGGAAACATATGTAGCTGATACATCTACAGACGTATAGTCAGCAAGACTATCTGATAGATTAAATGGAATGCGTACTCCGGTATTATAATTTTCCACAGTGACCATCAAAACATTTTCTCCACCTTCTTCTACAACTTCTGCGCTTCCGGTGCCAACCATTTCAAATGTTGTGCCCACTTCATAAGTTGAAAAGTCATGTGAAGTGACTGTTTCCTCAGCCGGCTCCTCTTCCTCAGGTGTCTCATCACCACTCGGCGAAGCAGGGCCTTCACATCCCGCCAGAACCAAACCGAAAGCCAGTAACAAGATTGCGAAAAACGTCAATCCTTTTTTCATATAAGTCTCCTTTTTTCTCGAGGTTTATCCTCAAGACAATTTTGTATCATGATCATGCTGATTTCGGGATCCTGTAATCGGAAAAAATGATTCTTGTGACATCAGTAAAACCCCCTATGCATGACACCCACAAAATGGAAAACGGCAGATTCAGACTGCTATAGGTCACATACCCTATGCGCTATACGGAAATATGAGGATACCGGTTGCGGCGGTTCGGATGGAATATGAGACAGTACATCGTTTTCAGATTACAAGGAGAAAGTAATGAACAAAGAACGTCTTCTGCGAGGTGTTGTCATAACAGCCGGTGCATTGATGCTGGCGATAATTGCTGGATGTGCTTCGGCCCCGGCTGCTGGTGATGCCGGGGCGGAACCGGTTCGCATCCGCCTGCGGGCAGAAAATGCGGAAATGCATTCGAACGGAGCACTGGTATTTGAGAATCCTAATATCGGTTATTGGGAAACCACCGAAGACCGGATTACCTGGGATGCAGATGTAGAGGTTGGCGGCACATATATGGTCTCCCTGTACGCAGCCTGCGATCCGGAATTCCCTGGATCTATCGTGGATGTAACCATAGATGGTCAGACTGTGCAGGTAGAGATTCCCGATACCGGCGGCTGGCAGGAGTACCGGACACTGGAAGCAGGTACGGTAGAACTGTCACCGGGCAGCTACGAGCTTGTAGTACAGGCCAGCCATGTGGATAACCGCTTTGTAGCCAACCTTTCAGATGTCAATCTGGTACTGCAGTAACCACTTGCAAAGGTAAAATGGGTTTGGATAGTAGCATCCCGTTGAAATGTCGGCGGGATGCTTTTTTGTCTGCCGGCTGTAAGGAGCATGGGCTTATGGATAGTGAACAGAGAATCCAGTCATTGATCTCCCGGATGAGTCTAGAGGAAAAAATCTCGCAGATGCTGCATGAGAGTCCTGCGATTGAGAGGCTGGACATTCCTGCATATAACTGGTGGAACGAGTGTCTGCACGGGATAGCCCGCGCCGGTGCGGCTACGGTGTTTCCGCAGGCTATCGGCATGGCAGCCTCCTTCGATGATGATCTCCTGTTCCGGATTGCGGATGCTATTTCAACCGAGGCTCGGGCCAAGTATAACAGCGCTGTGTCCCGGGGTGAGAAATACTACGGGCTTACCTTCTGGACCCCGAATGTGAATATCTTCCGGGATCCCCGCTGGGGCCGCGGACAGGAAACCTATGGGGAGGATCCCCTGCTCACCTCGCGCCTGGGGACAGCCTTTGTCCGGGGGCTGCAGGGGGACCAGCCGGAGGTGCTGAAAACCGCGGCCTGCGCCAAGCACTTCGCGGTGCACAGCGGGCCGGAGACCCTGCGTCACTCCTTCAATGCCGAGGTCGGCATGCGGGACTTGTATGAGACCTATCTGCCGGCGTTTCAGGCCCTGGTTGAGGCGGGGGTCGAGGCGGTTATGGGTGCCTACAACCGCACACTCGGCGAGCCCTGCTGCGGCAGTCATTTCCTGATGCGCGAGATCCTTCGCGAACAATGGGGATTTACCGGTCACTATGTTTCCGACTGCTGGGCGATCCGCGATTTCCATGAGCACCACAAGGTTACAAATTCCCCGGCCGAATCAGCTGCGCTGGCGGTAAATACCGGCTGCGATCTGAACTGCGGCTGCAGTTACGGCGCCTTGAGCGAGGCGGTTGCGCAGGGTCTGATTACGGAAGAAACCATTGATGAATCCCTCACCCGGCTGCTGCGCACCAGATTCAGGCTCGGTATGTTTGAAAAAGCAGAAAGCTCACCGTATGATCAGCTGGGGCCGGAGCTTATACGCTGCGAGGACCACATCAAACTGAGCCTGGAGGCGGCGCAAAAATCCATTGTTATGCTCAAGAACGATGCCTCCCTGCTCCCGCTCAAGGATGAACCGCAGAAGATCCTCCTGATTGGCCCGGGTGCGGCCAATCCGCATGTGCTGCTCGGTAACTACCATGGCCTCAGCCCGCGTTTGGTTACCATTCTGGAGGGGCTTACCGCAAAGGTTATCGACAGACCATGGATTCATCTGGACTTTCATCATGGCTGCCTGATGCATAACGAGAATCGCAATACCGGCTGGACCGTGGGCATGGCCGAGGCCGCAGATGTCGTGATCGCCGTGTTCGGCAATGACAACGCGGTTGAGGGGGAAGAAGGCGACGCAATTGCCTCCAACGCCCGGGGTGACCGTACCGACATAGAGCTCCCGCCTTGGCAGCTGGAGTATCTGCAGAAAATACGCGAACGGGGAACACCCGTTGTTCTGGTTCTCACCGGCGGCAGCCCGATCGCATTTCCGGAAAACATCGCGGATGCAGTTCTTTTCGCGTGGTATCCGGGGGAACAGGGCGGCAGTGCGGTAGCCGATATCCTGTTCGGTGATGCGGTCCCTTCCGGCAAATTGCCGATAACCTTTCCAAAGTCTACAAATCAGCTTCCTCCGTACGAGGATTACGCCATGGAGGGCAGAACCTATCGCTATCTCCGGGATGAGCCGCTATTCCCCTTCGGATTCGGACTTAGCTATACTCACTTCACCTTCAATTCGATTACCTGCAGCCGTACCGAGATACACACCGGGGAGGATATCGAGATTACCGTTGAGGTATCCAACACCGGCTATATAGATGGCGATGAGGTCGTGCAGCTGTACATCCATGCGGAAGATTCCCGACCGGGCCGAGCCAACTTCAGCTTGCGCACATACCAGCGTATCAGTATTCCAAAACAGCAGAGAGCAACAGTACAGTTCCGTCTGCACTCTCGCGATTTTGAAACCGTCAACAGCAACGGTATCCGGGAACTCATCCCGGGAAGCTATAAAATAACCGCAGCCGATTGCGCCCCGTTTCGCTCGGCTGTGGACAAAGGAGCAGCCATTCCGGTTGGTACGGAATGCAAAATACTATGATGATTGAAACACCCTACACCACCATGAACAGCGGCTATGAATTATGGCTCAGCTACCGCCTTCTCCAGGAGCCCCTTCGGTCACAATGGGCCGCAACCGCCGCCTACTGTGTCGCACTCGGCAGCAGTCCGATACTCGAATCAGTCCGCAGCGAGCTGAAACGGGCCTTGCCGGCGCTGCTTGGAGAGGTTCTCCACACAGAAATAGAGTCGGCCAGACTGATCGTCGGAACCTCGGACGACTTACAGAAATCCTCGTATGCACTGGACAAGGACACCCTGGGATGCGTACCGGAATCCGGGGAGGGCTGGCTGATTCACCGGGATCCGGACAACAGACTCTATGTGGTCTCGCATGGCGAACGGGGTGTGCTGTACGGGGTATTTGCATTACTCAGACTGATGCAGACCGGCACACCAGTCCCGGAAAAGAACATAACGGATTCGCCGGCCCTGAACCTCCGGGGTCTGAATCACTGGGACAATCCCGACGGGAGTATCGAGCGGGGCTAGGCCGGGAAAAGCATCTGACAGTGGGAAGATCTGCCGGGAAAAGTCGACAGCCGCTACACCGACTACGCACGTGCCTGCGCATCAATCGGGATTAACACCTCGGTACTGAACAACGTAAACGCCGCCCCGGAGATTATTACCATAGCCTATCTGGAAAAGGTTGCCAAAATTGCCGATGTACTGCGACAGTGGGGAATCACCACCATGCTGTCGGTAAGCTTCGGCTCGCCGATGATTCTTGGTGGACTCAAGACCGCCGATCCCCTGGATTCGAAGGTGGCGGCATGGTGGCAGGCAAAGGCTGCCGAGATCTACCGCCTTATCCCGGACTTCGGGGGCTTTGTGGTGAAAGCCGATTCGGAGGGGCAGCCGGGACCGTATCAATACGGCCGCACCCATGCCGACGGTGCCAATATGCTGGCAGATGCCCTGCAGCCGCACGGCGGAATACTCATCTGGAGGGCCTTTGTCTACGGACACGGCGAAGCGGATCGGCACAAAAAGGCCTATGCAGATTTTGTCCCCCACGATGGAAGCTTTCGCGAGAATGCCATTGTGCAGGTAAAGAACGGGGCCATCGATTTCCAGCCGCGAGAGCCCTTTCACCCGCTGTTCGGGTCGATGCCGAATACCAATATGTTCATGGAATTCCAGGTAACGCAGGAGTATCTGGGACAGGGAAATCATGTCGTCTACCTGGGGCCGATGTGGCAGGAAATCCTGCAGTTTGATACCCATGCCCACGGTCCGGGCAGCAGCGTCGGCAGCCTGCTCACCCGGGGTGCCCCCGGCAGCCGACTCAGCGGCATGGCCGCGGTCTCCAATATCGGCGACGACCCGACCTGGTGCGGATCGCATATGCATCCGGCGAACTGGTACGCCTACGGGCGTCTTGCCTGGGACTACACCCTGGATGCCGAGTCAATCGCCCGCGAATGGATTACCTGCACCTTCGACACGACCCGAGAGGGAGAGCGTGCCATCCTTGAACTGATGATGGATTCATGGGAGGCCTGCATTGACTACATGACTCCGCTCGGCCTGCATCATATCATGCAGGAAGGGCATCACTACGGCCCGGACCCGGGCTATGACGCCGGCGAACGGGAGGACTGGCGATCCACCTATTACCACAGGGCCGATGCCGCCGGTCTTGGCTTCGACAGGTCCCGCAGCGGAACGGGTGCGGTTGATCAATACCACACCCCGGTAGCGGATATGTTTGATTCAGTTGAGACCTGTCCCGAGGACTACCTGCTGTGGTTTCATCATGTGCCGTGGGATTACCAGATGTCCTCCGGGAGAACCTTAAAGGACGAGCTGAAGTATCGCTATGCCCGCGGGGTTGCCCGTGCCGAACAGATGCACACCATATGGAAGGGCCTGCACGGAAAAATCGATAGCGAGCGATGGAAGGCGGTACTGCAGAAACTGTGGATTCAGGTGGAGGATGCCCGCGAATGGCAGGAGGTCTGCACCGCCTATTTTATGCCATTCTCCGAGAAGTAATCGGGGTACTGCTCCCGCAGGAGCTTTTCATCGACCTTGTACCGGGAGAGATGCCGGGTCATAGCCTCCCGGGTTGCTTCACAATCCTTCTGCTGTATTGCCTGGATTATGGCGCGGTGATCCTCCACTATCCTGGTTTCCTTGATAGTGGCGGTTAGACTCAGGCTCCGCACACGGTCGAAATGGGTCGTCATGCTGTCAATCAGGCTGTAGATCCGGCTCTTGTTGCAGAGTCGGAACAGCTCTTCATGAAACTGGTTGTCATATTCATGCAGTTTGGTCGGAGACGGGTGCTCCACATAGAAATCCTGGAGCCTGAGTATTTCATGTATTCTGCTGAAGTCCAGGCTGTCGGCCATGCTGCAGACCAGTTCGGCAATGGCGGTGTGCATAACCAGTCGCAGATAACGGGCTTCTTCAACCAGGGTGTAGTCAATCAGTGAAACCCGGCTTCCTTTTTGAGGATAGATCTCAACAATATGGGATTTGCTCAGATCGATAAGCGCCTCACGCACCGGAGTACGGGAGAGGCCGAACCGGGAGGCCAGCTCATTCTCACTGACCATACTCCCGGGTATCAGCTCAAGATTAATAATACTGTGCTTGATCATACGAGCCGCGTATTCTCTGGCGGTCTCCCTTGGCAATCGCTGTGTTGTGACTATAGAGGAACTCCTACTGCGTACTGACTAAACGATGTCAGCTGTTGTTGTCTGCTGCTGAGCGCAGGGTTTCCTGCAGCACCTTCCTCACAGCACCTTTCCCATCCAGCATACGGCAGAAGTAATCTTCAATTATCGTTGAAAGCCCGCACGCGGTAAGGTCTGTGCCAAAAATGGATGCCTTGGACAATACAGGATCAAGTTTCGACCGACCCGATTCCGGGTTCCCGACCGTGATTCCGGTTAACATTCCCTGAAGCTCTTCACGCATAGGATCGCTGCTGATCTCCATGGGACTGCACTCATCATCAATTGCCAAAAGATATCGCAGCCAGGCAGCTATGGCAAGGGGGATAAACTTCAGACTCTGTACATCCAGATCCGGATCGGCAATATACGCCTTAATGGTCTCACCAAATCGTATACCGACCTTCAAGCTGGTGTCTGTCGCAATACGCTGAGGCATATCGGGGATATATGGATTGGGCAGGCGTTCCTCGATAACCTCGCGGATGAAATCCTGCGGTCGAATGATCTTTGGGTCGGTTACGACCGGCACCCCTTCACTGTAGCCAATTTCCTCTACCAGGGACTTGAGATCCGGATCCTTCATCTCATCCGCAATGCTTCGGTAGCCCAGCAGGCAGCCAAACACCGCAAGGGCTGTATGCAGAGGATTCAAACATGTGGTGACCTTCATGCGCTCGGTCTGGTTCACTGTTTCCCGGTCGGCAAAATACACCCCGGCCTTTTCCAGCGGCGGTCTGCCGTTTGGAAAGGTATCCTCGACAACCAGATACTCTGGAATCTCTGCATTCACAAAGGGAGCGATATAGGTATTTCGAGAGGTGATAACCGGTTGCATACCTGAAATCCCGGCTTCTGTGAGGGAATCCTCGATTTCCTGTGCCGGTCTGGGGGTTATCTTGTCTATCATAGTCCAGGGCCATGCGACCCGCGTGGGATCCGAGAGGTAATCGACGAAGGCCTTATCTACGTGATTGTTCTCGACCCACAAGGCGGCAATATCCAGTACGGCCTGCTTGAGTTTTTCACCGTTATGACTGCAGTTGTCCATGCTTACAAGGGCGATAGGGTGCCCTCCGGCTAAAAACCTGGAATGTAAAAGTGAGGTAACCACGGACATCACATGGATTACCTGGTCAGGACCCTTTTCCGTGTCCTCACGCACAATAGATATCAGGCTGCCGTCAAATCCACGGATCGCATAGCCTTTTTCCGTTATAGTAAAACTGACCATCTGCAGGGATGAATGACGAAAGATTTCCTGTAAACGAGACCAATCATCTTTCTGTGACATTTCGGCTTTCAAAGCCTCAACAGCAGCTGCAATAATCTCTTTGCGGGTGGATCCGTCCGGTTTAAGCCCTACCATCAAACTGAGATTATCGTGGGGTGCATAAATCTTGTCGATGATTTCCGGGTCGAAGCTTTCGGCTGCAATAATCCCGGTTTCGGCTAGTCCGGCATTCAGGATTATCTGATGCAAGCGGGCAATGAAACCGCGAAAGATATTTCCGGCGCCGAAATGAATCCACTGAGGAGCAGCATGAGTCTGCTTCTCAATCTGCTGTATATCAAATGCAGGGAGTTCAATGTGGTTAGATTCCCAAAACTCCGTATTTTGCAGCGACTCTCTGTTTAATGTCATAGTAACCTCTCCTTGTACCTTTCATGCTGACTTTATTTTTCATTTAGCCGGAAATAGCGAACTGCGTTTCGATAGCAGATGTCCTTGATCATCTCACCCAGAGCGTCAAAATCAGCCGGGTAGCCGCCCTCGTCGACAATTCGGCCGAGCCGGCTGCAGAGAATCCTGCGATAGTATTCATGGCGAACAAAGCTGGTAAGGCTTCTGCTGTCGGTCAGCATCCCGACCGAGGTTGATATCAACCCTGTCTCGATCAGCTCATCAATCTGTCGCATTATTCCCCTGGTATGATCCTCAAACCACCAGGCACTGCCGAGCTGTACCTTGCCCGGCACCTCAGAAGAGGCAAAGTTGACCGCCATGGTGGACAGCACTGTATTGTCGTTGGCATTGAGGCAGTACAGAACCGTTCTGGGAAGACGTCCCGCTGTATTCAGATCATCAAGAAAGGCAGACAGCAGAAATGGATCCGTGCGGGGACCGACACTGTCGTAGCCGGTGTTTGGACCAAGTTCCTGCAGCATACGGGTGTTGTTATTGCGGATGGCACCCAGATGCAGCTGCATCCCCATGTTCCGGCGACTGTATTCCTCACCGAGAAATCGCAGAATCTCGCCCTTGTAATCCGCGATATCTTCGGCAGTTAGTGCATTGCCCTGCAATGTCTTTTCCAGCGCACGTGCTGCACCGGGTCCTTGGCCGTAAGTAAAGCGAATGAATCCATGGTCTGCAAGCAGGCATCCTGCCGAGTTAAAGAAATCCAACGCCAAACCGAGGGTCTGTTTGAGATCATCCAGGTTTTGAATGTCAGTGTCATAGCGGTTTCCAAGCAGCTGAACGGCATGAGCGAAGCCATCATCCTCGATGTGCAGCAGCCTGTCCGGACGAAATGTCGGGAGAACCTGCATGCGAATCTGCTCATCCTGTTGTATCCGCAGGTGCCATTCGAGGGAATCAGAAGGTTCATCGGTAGTGCACAGGGCTCGAACCTGCATTCTCTCCAGCAGCCCGACGGCATCAAACCCCGGCTCGGCCAGTTTCCGATTGCACCTGTCCCAGATATCCCCTGCGGTGGCCGGGGACAGCGGTTCGTGAATATCAAAATAGCGCTGCAGCTCCAGGTGCGTCCAGTGATACAAGGCATTGCCCGGCAGCTTGGCCAGGGTATATGCCCATTTCTCGAATTTCTCGTAATCCCCGGCCGCACCGGTTATGTAGTGTTCATCCACCCCGACTGCTCGCATGGCCCGCCATTTATAGTGATCGCCACCGAGCCAGACCTGACTGATGTTTTCAAATCTTCGACGTTCAAAAATCTCCTGCGGAACAAGGTGATTATGATAATCAAAAATCGGCATGTCTGCGGCGTATTCATGATACAGCCGCAGTGCAGTCTTTCCATGCAGTAAAAAATCGCTGCTCAAAAAGTCTTTCATAATTCCCCTACTTCATCTTGTCGATGGCTTCCCACAGGCCGAGGAGATAATTTGCCCCAAGGGCACGATCATACAATCCATAGCCCGGACGAGCTTTCTCACCCCATATCATACGCCCGTGATCAGGCCGGATATAGCCGTTGAACCCGCTGTCGTGGAATGCACGGACAATCTCGAACATGTCCTGTTCCCCCCAGCCGGTCATATGCGCAGCTTCATAAAAGTCATGATCTGATGAGTGCTGCAGGTTGCGAATATGGGCAAACGGAATGCGGCCGGTCGGGCCAATCTCCCGGATAATGGCGGGTAAATCATTTTTCAGATTTGCCCCCAGGCTGCCGGTACACAGGGGTATACCGTTATACTCGCTTTCGTTCAGCGAAAGAAAGGTGCGAATATTCTCGGCACTGGTAATAACCTTTGGCAGACCATACAGTTCCCACGGGGGGTCATCCGGATGAATCGCCATCCTGACATCGTATTCCTCAGCATAGGGAATCACCTTATCCAGAAAATACTTCATATTTTCCCAGTACTGCTCTTTGCTTATTGTATGGTAGAACTCGATGTCGCTGGCCATCTGTCCCAATCGTTCCGGCTCCCAGCCTGGGATACTGTATCCATGGGTCTTACCGAGCATTGTATCGGCCATTTTAACCGGATTGAGCGATAGAACCTTTTCATGCTCATAGGCCATAACCGTACTGCCGTCGTCTAACGGGAATTCGAGATCGCTGCGGGCATAATCCATTACCGGCATAAAATTGTAGCACAAAGTCTTTACACCGACCTTGGAAAGGTTCTTTATTGTTTCGATGTAGTTCTTGATATACTCTTCACGAGCCGGCATCCCCTTTTTGATATCCTCATGGATGTTAACGCTCTCGATAACCTCCATCGTCAATCCAGCTTTATTTACCTCATCCCTGAGGGCCTGCAGCTGTTCCAGCGGCCAAACCTCGCCGACAGGAATTTTGGGTAAGCAGGTTGCAACCCCGGTCACGCCGGGAGTCTGTCGAATCTGCTCCAGAGTTACACTATCATCGCCATACGGAAACCATCGTAATATCATTTTCATAACTGTAACTATATTACTGGTATACTAGTATGTCAAGTATAACTTGCATACTAGTATGTTTTTATTGATATAAAACGAATCAGGATGTAGGTTTATGGTAGGAGCGGAATTTTTGAGCTGTCAATAAAAATATATGATTTTCGCTATACAACGATGGCTATATTTCTGCACAATAGTACTAGTGCCCGGAAAATCACCGCGGATATGCTGTTTTACCGGATAATTGGATGCCCTGCTGCACGGGAAATCAATTCCGGACTCCCGCAGATTCCTGTGCAATGCCGCCCTATCGGCAAAACAAGCGGTGAATCCGATACCGGATCGCAGATAATCCGACAGTCAAGATTAAAGACCTGCTTGATCAAGCCGCAATTTATCACATGCGACGGGATTCCCTCGGCAACCAGTCTCCCGTTATGCATGGCAAATAGCCGGTCGGCATACCGGACCGACAAATTCAGTTCGTGCAGCACCATAACGATGGTGGTTCCGCGCTTTCGGTTCAGATCTGTAAGCAAATCAAGGATCTCCACCTGATGCGCAATGTCCAGAAAGGTAGTCGGCTCGTCAAGCAGCAGAATGTCGGTCTGCTGGGCAAGCGCCATCGCAATCCACACACGCTGCCGCTGTCCACCGGATAATTCATCAATAGCACGATTCGCAAGATCCATGATTCCCATAGAATCAAGGGCATTTTCTACTGCTAGATAATCCTTCTTGCTCCAGGTACCCAGCAGGCCCTGATGCGGAAATCGCCCCCTGCCAACCAGATCTGCAACAGATATTCCTTCAGGTACAATAGGCGACTGCGGTAACAAACCCAGGGTTTGTGCAAGCCTCTTTCCCGGTATTTTACTGATGGATTTCCCGTTTAACGTGATGGAACCCGCAGTCGGCTTAATAAGCCGGGCAAGGGTTTTCAGCAGTGTCGATTTACCACAGGCATTAGCACCAATAATAACACTGATTTGATTCGCAGGAATTTCCAGACTTACCTCATGAAGTACCTGAGTACCGTCGTATCCGGCGTTAATTGCATCTGCCACCAGGCTATGTGTATTCATTATGATAATGCTCCTGTTCGATATTGTCTGACAAGCAAAATCAAGAGATACGGGGCGCCTACAATTCCCGTTATTACGCCTACTGGATATCGGGTACCAAAGGCATGTTGCCCCAGCAAATCCGCAGCGAGTACCAATACCGCTCCGGTGAGCCCTGCCGGGAGCTCTACAGGAAATACCTTACCGGCTGTCATGCGGGCTATGGGTCCGGACAAAAAAGCGATAAACGCAATTGGACCCGCAGCTGCAGTAGCAAATGATAGCAGACCTACCGATGCCAGAATCAGACCCAAACGTGTCATGTCGGCGCGAACGCCGAGTCCGGCAGCACTCTCGTCACCAAGCTCCAGCATCTGCAGGCGCGGTCCGAGTACAAGAATTATCGGGACAAAGATTACCAAAACCACACCAAGTGGCAAAAGCTCAATCAATTGAATACCATTCAGGCTTCCGCTCAGCCATTGCAGTGCGGCGGGAATTTCGTACTGTGCAGACAGGAGCAGGAAGTAAGAAATCATGGAATTCCCCAGTGCGTTCATACCAATGCCAATCAAAATAAGTCGCGCACTTGAAAATCCTCTGCGGCGAGACAGGAAATAGATTATTGCGGTACTGAGCAAACCCGCTCCGACTGCAGATAAAGACACCGGTCCCTTACTCAAGCGCAGTACCAGGATGCAGAACACTGCTGCAGCACTGGAGCTTGAGGTGATACCGATAATATCCGGACTTGCCAGGGGGTTTCGCAGCATCGTTTGAAAGGTGCTTCCGGCCATTCCAAAGGCTACCCCGGCAAATATTCCGCCGACCATCCGCGGAAAGCGCAATACACCAACCGCAAAGCTTGCACCGGTGATGTGCCGACCCGAAAGAACCTGAAGGAGTACCGGCAGAGAATACCGGGTGTTGCCGAGCATAAGCGTCGCCGCCGACAGAGCCACGATCCCGAAAACAAGAGCCAGGCGGACTACGTGGGAAGCCATGAGACCAATAAAACCTATAGGTCCGGCCAAGGCGGTGATTGCACCACAGAGTACTACGCCGGCCACAGCGTTTATGAGCCGGAGAAAACCGACACGGACGCCAAGGCCGGTAGCGGCTTCATCTCCAAGCGCAAGTGCATTCAGGGCAGGTGCGGAGAAGAAGGCAATTACCATCGCCACGACTATGAGTGGTGCTATCTGCGATATACCCTCCCACGTAGCCCCGCCTGTACTGCCGACCTGCCAGAACCTGAACTCATTCATCACATTTGATCTGGGCAGCATAATTGCACTGATCAGCGATGAGAACGCCGCACTTACCGATGCGCCGGCAAGCGCAAGCTTAATCGGAGTTGTCCCTCCCCGCCCCATAGAGCCCATACCGTAGACAATTACTGCAGCAGGTCCGGCGCCGGCCAACGCCAGAATCACATACCAGAATGCGGTAGTAAGGCCAAGATACGCTATTCCCCACACTACAAACAGGGAATCCCCGGTATTTACACCCAGCAAACTCGGATCCGCGATCGGATTGCGGGTAATAGCCTTCATGAGTGCACCGGACACCCCGAGGGCGGAACAAGCCACGAGACTGAACATTGTACGACAGAGCCGGCGACGCACCACCACCGCCC
>CAZANF010000058.1:0-13064 GCA_964486425.1 uncultured Spirochaeta sp.
TTACCGCGGCAGTATGTAGTTGCGTGATTTTCGGGTGTCGTTTTGCTACTACTCACGATGTTTTCCGGTAATTGATTACTGTAGCAGAAAGGCCTCGAGTCGAGTGAGAACCTGACCCGAAGGAGCGGTGATGCGCAGGGTCTCCGGCAAAGAGCCCAGAAACAGGTTTCCATAGCGTTTGGTAACCAGGCGGGTGTCGGTAACGATTACCGCCCCGTGGTCGGTCGTGGTTCGCATCAGGCGCCCGAATCCCTGTTTGAACCGCATGATTGCCTCGGGAACCGAGAGCTGCATGAAGGGGTTCCCGCCGCCGGCAGTAATAGCGTCGCAGCGGGCCTCGTGGATCGGGTCATCCGGAACCGGGAACGGCAGCCGTGTCATTATTACCAGTCGCAGGCTGTCTCCCGGGGCATCAACGCCCTCCCAGAAGCTTTGTGTCGCAAAAAGTACGCTGCTTGTGTCGCGATTAAAGCGCTCGAGAAGGCGCGACCGGTGGTCTTCACCCTGCCTCAGTACGCTAATACCCTCGCGCTCCAGCTGCGGCTTTACATGTGCGTAAATCTCCGACAGCAGCCGGTAACTGGTAAAGAGCACCAGGCCCGATCCGCCCGAGGCGAGTAAAGCCCTGGGCACAAAGTCCTCCAGAAATCGATTGTATCCGGCTGAATCCGTCGGGGCAGGGGCATCGGTTGGTATGCCGAGCAGCACCCGCTCGTGATAGGCAAAGGGCGAGGGCAGGCTATGGTGACGGATCCGGTCGTCTGCAGCGTCTCCCAAACCGATGCGCGAATCAATATACCGGAATGAATCCCGGATGGTGAGGGTTGCGCTGGTGCAGGCAACAGTGGAGAGTGGTTCGAATACAGCCTCCTGCATCATGTGCGCGATATTAAGGGGCGTAATGCTGAACTGGGTATAGACCTCCTTCTTCGAGGTGGTGCGGCGCTCCAGCCAGAACACCAGCTCCGGGCGATCCTCCCCCGAGGCCATGGTGCTGCAGATCTCGGCAACCCCTTCCAGGCGGCGAATGAGCAGTCGAACATCAATAACCCCCGGCTCATCCGCATGTTCTTCCGGCAGATCCCGTACAGCCTGCGCCAGGACATCGGTCAGTTTCCCGATTGCGGTTTTCAAAAGCAGCATCGGCTTGAAAATTCCTTCCGTAATCTCAGCAGGTATGCCGAATTCCGGATGAGGAAATATCCGCATGGTGAATCTTCCGCCGAGCACATACTGAACCGATGACTCCAGATTTTCTGCCGCCTTCTGTACGGCATTCATGAGCGGCGGAACAACTGCGGGGTTCAGGGTTCCCAGGGCTTCCAGTTCAACCAGGGCGCCGAACTGTGTATTGCGCTGCTTCCGGTACAGCATTCGCAGGTACTTCTGTAGTGAGAAGCGGTTGAAGCTCTCGGAGAAATAGGATGTGGCACTTCGCTCGATGTTATGTGCCTCATCCAGTATGAGCCGCTGAAACGGCGGCAGAATAACCGTAGCCTCAAATCCGAAACCCCTGGTTCGCATAGCCAGGTCGGCAAAGAGCAGGTGATGATTGGCGACCAGGATCTGTGCGGCGGCGGCCTCTCGTCGTGCCTTTACGATAAAACATGGCTCGCCGGAGCGGCAGCGCCGCCCTGAACAGGCGTCCGGGTCGGCGCACACATTGCTCCACAGCCCCGGATCGGGCAGAAACGGCATCTCTGTCTTGTCGCCGGTTTTGGTGTATGCCGCCCACTCGGAGATTGCCATAAGCTCGTCCGGGGGGGTGTCGAAAAGTGTACGCTTCTCGGCGATGTGTTCCTCCAGGCGATGGCTGCACAGGTAGTTGGAGCGTCCCTTAACCAGTACGGTTTTCAGCCTGGTGCCGAGCAGCCGCTGCACCATCGGGATATCCTTTTCCATGAGCTGCTGCTGGAGGTTGATCGTGGCTGTGGAAATAACTACCCGTTCATCGTTCTGTGCTGCCCATGCAATCGCAGGTATAAGGTATGCAAAAGATTTCCCGACCCCGGTGCCGGCTTCGATAACCTCGATTCCATTGTTGTTAAAACCCTCGGCTATGCAGCGAAGCATTGAGATCTGGCTCTGTCGTGGTTCAAAACCGGGTTTGAAGCGGCCAAGGGTACCGCCGTCATCAATCAGTGCCGACAGCGTATCTATATCCAGGGGTTCTGTGTGTTTTGGCGGGAGCGGTTCGACAACCACATATACCTCGTCCGCCGAGTTATTGATGATATAAAAGCCGATACCCATTTCTCCGAGCTCGGCGGCCACCCGCAGATCTGCCGGGCTTGGAATGAGGATGCCGGATGGATGATTGTGAATAACCACATTCCCGGCTCCGGTATGCGGAGGAGGAGCCGGTACCTGGCCTGAATTGCCCCTGGCTGCGGCATATACCTCAGTTAGCAGTTTGGCCGAGTCTACCGTACCGATAAAGAGCACCTCCGACCCCTGTGCCTCATGTATTATATCGGACATAGCAGTGCGGATATGTTCTGGAGCGCGATCAGCAAACAGCATTGAATCTCCTGCAGAGGATTGTACGTGTACCGGCTTTTCGGCGCAAGTGGAAATGGTTTGCCTGAACCCTGTAAAGAAAATAAAAAAAGCTGCCCGGCTAAAGGCAGCTTTTTTCTTGAAGGAAAAAGTATCGAAGCAGGTTATTCTACAATTGCTACGATATCAGAGGAATTTACAATCAAATGATCTACACCCTCGATAGTGATGCCGGTACCGGCATACTTGTCGTGCATTACCTTGTCACCGACCTTAACCTTGATTTCGTCACTATCACCAATAGCAATGACGACACCGGTTTGAGTCTTTTCCTGAGCTGTCTGGGGAATATACAGACCGCTCTTGGTTTTTTCCTCGGCCACTTCGGTCTTCAGCAGGACGCGTTCGCCTAGCGGTTTAATGTTCATAGATCCTCCGTAATGATTTGTTTATATTAGGATAAGCTCGGCTAAATATACGTATATTGCCGAATGGGGTCAAGGAGAACTGTGGCGTAATACACCAGTTTCGGATATTTCCCGGGCATTTGAGTCAGGATGACACAGGTTAGAAGTGAATTTTGTCGCATGGGTCATCATGACCCAGATTTCTACCGGTGTACACATTAGCTGAAGACGCAGTTTCTTTTTAAATCCTTTACATGTATAAGTTTATGTAGATTCCTGCCTGAAGACACAAGGTTGGCATGGATAATGCATTTCTATAGCGGAGGCATACATGGCAACTACTATGAAAAATACATCAATTGTAGCTACAGACAGTGAGAATATACTTTCGGTATATCTTAAGGAGATTAACCGTATTCCTTTGCTGACTCATGATGAGGAAACCAGGTACGCGCGCGCAGCAGCTGCCGGTGATAAGAGCGCCAAGGATATGCTGGTTCAATCCAATCTTCGATTCGTTGTGAATGTTGCAAAAAAATATCAGAATCAGGGGCTTCCCCTTTCCGACCTGATCAGTGAAGGAAATATCGGCTTAATGAATGCAATCGAGCGGTTTGATGTTGAAAAAGGATATCATTTTATTTCATATGCAGTATGGTGGATCCGACAGGCGATTCTGAAAGCCATTTGCGAGAAATCCCGCATGATTCGCTTGCCTCTTAATCGCGCGAATGAACTGGTGCAGATTGAGAAAGTCCGCAAGGAAATCCATAACGGACAGCCGGAAACCGTGGAATTCGCGCAAATAGCAAAAACCCTTAACATGACACCCGAACACGTAGCGGATCTGGTGAATATCTCCCGCGACCTTGTCTCACTGGAAACTCCGATGTATGCAGAGAAGGATTCATCTACCCTGGTTGAGTTTATCGAGGACCAGGGGTACCGGCATCCGGAAGCTATTGCCGAGGCAAATGCCTTGCGAGACGATATCAATCAGGTGCTTGGAATGCTCACCGAGAAAGAAGCAGAGATAATTCAGTATCGCTTCGGTTTGAACGGTCGGAGCCCGCTGTCTCTGAAGGAAATCGGCGACCGGTATAACCTAACCAAGGAGCGGATTCGTCAGATTGAAAAGAAGGCAGTGAAACGACTGCAGCATCCGTCGCGAGCCGAGCTGCTTGAGTCATACGTCAGCTGATGCAAATGATTAATGTGCGGCGGTGTGAACTGTCGCTGTAATGCAGAAATAAAAAAGCCGGAATGCCTATGCATTCCGGCTTTTTTATGCCGCCGACCGGATTTGAACCGGTGACACGTGGATTTTCAGTCCACTGCTCTACCAACTGAGCTACAGCGGCGTGACGTGGTGATATATATACCGGATACAGCGAAAGCTGTCAACCCGATCCGGGGTTTTCATTTTAGTGCGTCAGCTGAACCCCGGCTGACAGGGCCTGTGCATATCTGTAATGTCTTGTCATAGCCCTCCTATAAGGACTAACATGGAATTATGAAAATGGAATCCCGTCGGATCAGCGCGTATTCTCGTGGTACAGATCAGGCTTCCGCAAAAAAGACCGGCAACCAGCATTTCGGATCAAAAACAGCTCGTGATTCTGCCGCTGCGCCGGATGATCCTCAGGCAGGGCCATCCAGGACCCTGACAGGATTATTGAAGCTGGTGAGTGAGCCTGGTGAAGGCAAATTCAAGCAGGTTGCGACCTTCCTGATGCTAATCGGGCAGGAGGAGGCGGCCAAAATCCTGCGCTATCTGCCTGAGGACATTGTCGGGCGTCTTTCGGAGGAGATTGCGCAGAGCCGCTACATCCCCAAGGGGGAGGCTCGGTCTGTACTGGAGAGGTTCGAGCGGCTGCAGGAGCATGACGACGGTCGAATCATCGGCGGCGCAGATACTGCGCAGGCTATACTGGTTCGCGCCTTCGGTGAGGAACAGGGCAAGTCTCTTCTGTACCGGGCGGTACCCGATGCAAAACCGAACCGGTTTTCATTTCTGCGGGAGCTGGACCCGCGTCAGCTGCGGATTTTGCTGAAGGATGAATCGGTTGCGGTAATTGCTATTGTCTTGAGCGCGGTGCCTGCAAAAATGGCATCGCAGGTTCTCGGCCAGTACGATGCGGAGGCTCGTCTGCAGATTACCAGACGTATAGCAAAAGCAGGCAAGGTAGACGGAGCCGTACTCGACCGGGTTGGTGAGAAGCTCAAGGAGCGGATTCGCCGGCAGGGTCATGCGGTAACCGAAGAGGTTGACGGCAGTTCGCGACTGGCCGCAATCCTGAAGCATATAGATTTGCGCAGTGAAGAGCGTATTTTGGATTCCCTGCGGCAGAATTCTCCGGAGGTTTCCGAGAGGGTTCGCGAGCAGTTGTTTACCATCGATACAATTATGGATATAGATGACAGGGATCTGCAGTCTGTGCTGCAGGAGTTTGCGGATATCGAGATTGCATTGCTGTTGAAAGGGAAGGAGCAGGCTATCCGCGAGAAGATTATGCGGAATATCTCGACAGGCCGACAGGAGCTCATCGCATCGGAATATACGCACCTGGGTGCCCAACTTCGCAGCGAGGTGGATGCCGCAACCAAGGACTTCATTGCGCATCTGCGGAAGCTGGAGGATGAGGGGCGTATCAGAATTCGAAGGAAAGAGGATGAATGGACCACCTCGTGATCCTGAAATGGAGATTACAATGAAATCATTGCGGACCGCATATCTGTTCTGGCTCCCCTCGCTGATGGGTTTGTCCGGACTTCACCGCTTGTATTTGGGAAAGCCTTTTTCCGGATTGCTTTTCCTTATGACCGGCGGTTTGTTCGGGCTGGGTACGATATACGACGCCTTTGCAATGCCGACGCTTGTACAGCAGGCGCGCCTGCGTGAGGGTATACAGGGTCGGGTGGATATAAACGAGCTGTTCGGCGACGTACAGGTTACTGTAGAGCCGGGGGTTACCCGTCCGGGAGACGGGCTCGAGCAGGGCATACTGCGTGTTGCCAAGCGCGGCAACGGGTATGCAGCTCCTGGAGAGGTGGCTCTGGAGGCCGGTGTTTCCCTGGAGCAGGCACGAAAGGCCCTGGACACCCTGTCGGAGAAAGGCTTTTGCGAGCTTATGGTGCGGCAGACCGGTTCCATAGTGTACTATTTTCCGGATTTTGCACCAGCCGGCAGTGACGGATCACCTGAGCCATTATGGTAAACTCTAAAAGCTGATCATCCTGCTTGTATCCGGAGCGGCGCTGTTCCTTTCGGCTGGATGCAGCGGGGGTGCCTCGGAATCGGCGAGGGCCGTTTCTCGCGGGGCGGCGGCAGCTATGGGTATTCAGGGGAGGCAGCTGGAATAATCACGAGGCTAACCTCACCCCGTATTTCCGATTTATCCGCGAGTCAAGCTATCGATAGTATCTGTACGGCTTTCGGGTTGTGCGGCGGGAGTAAGCGGCTTTTCCCAGAACAGGGCATGACCGGTCTCTTCCGAAAGCTGGTAGGGAGTAAAGTCGTGCCGCTGGTACAAGCGCTGGGCTTTGAAGTTTTTGCTGAGTACCTCCAGGGTAACCTTACAGCAGCCTCGTATCTCTGCCTGGCAGGTGACCTGGTCCAGCAGCGCTCCACCGATACCTCGACCCTGGAATTCCGGCAGTACCGCCAGATCATGCAGATTGAGAATCGGACGGCAGGAAAAGGTCGAGAACTGCATGAAGCAGTTAGCCAGTCCTGCCGGCTGACGGTGTACAAACGCAAGCAGGGTAAATGCATGGGGAAGATCATGCAGGGATCGGGCAAGATTTTCCCGCGTATAGCTGCTGAGCCCCTTTCCATCGCCGTTCTCTCCGGCGGCATATGATTCCATTATCCCTATAAGTGCCTCTGCATCCTCCGCTTGCGAGAAATCGGCAAGACGAATAGTAATCTCCTGGTTTTTCATGGTGTTTGCTCCTGTCCTGATTTTATCCTAGATTGCCGGCAATCCGGCTGAATATCAGTTCCGGGCGGTACGGGATCGGATCGCCTAGTATCATCCTGTCTGCCTGCATGGTTTCCGTCCAGCCTGTTTCAATCAGCAAGTCGGCTGCCATGGTGTTTTCCGTCGGCACGGTGGATTTGGAAAGCGATGTGTTATGTGTTTTGTGCCGGAGCAGTGCGCGCGCAGCATCGGGTGTTTCTGCAATTACGGGGCCTTCTGCCAGGCTCGGCAGGAAATACCCTTGAATCCGGCCGCTGTTGTGATAGACAACGGCATTGGGCAGCTCCGGTGCAAGGATGCTGCGGCGGTTTTCACCTGAAGCGCGGAAATCAAGTTCCAGGATATCGCGGTGTTCACTGTCGGATGCAATACGGATATTCGGCTGCTGGACCGGGATATCGCCATGTGGTTTTTCCGGTGCGCGAAAGAAGCGATAGCGTGTATCCCTGCGGAATCCTGCCTTCATATACAGAGGCGCGCCTTCTTCGGTTGCAAAGAGTGAGATTGATGTACAGTTTTCCCGGTGCAGTCTTTCTATAAGCTCCTGCACTATCGAAAAGGCGATGCCCTGGCGCCTGTACGCGGGATGGGTAATGATGTGTGCCAGCCAGCCGGTGGACTCATAGAGTACAGCGGCGCCGATGGCGCACAGCCGGCCATCCATTTCAGCTTTTACCGGGAGAATTCCGGTATGATCCAGGTACCACTGAAATACCTCGGTTATCGGCGGCCAGTCTGCTGGCTGCAGCGGGGCGATTCGAGCTGTATCCTTCGGAGTAAAATCTTTGATGTGCATAGATACCTCCTGAATAGCTTTCTAGAAACGAAAGCTGCCGCCGATCCCGATGGAGGCGCCGCGAAGGCGAACCCGGAGATCAGATTCGGTCGCAACTGCCTCCGGACCAATGGTCTGCGAAGGGTCGTCTTCGGGTATGTGGTAGGCCGCCGTCTGGGCACCGAGTGCGGGGGACCAGAGGAGTATGAACAAACCGATTAACAGATATAGCTTTTTCATGTACCTGAGTATAACAGAAGCTTAAGGATCAGGGAAACCAATCCGTATCAAGTCTCTGTTGCACCGGAGAGCAGCAGCTACGCACATTTTGCTACATAATCGTAGCTCATTTATTATTTGCCACTTATTAGTAGCTTATTTTTCTTATTGATACGATAGTGTGTTCATGCGCTATGTATGGAGGAAAATGCATGAAGCTAATGATTGTGGATGATTCGAACATTATGCGTCGGGCAATTCAGAAGTACCTTGCACCATTCAATATGGAGTTAGCGGCAATGGCTGCCGACGGTATAACGGCACTGCGCCTGTTTGCACAGCATCGGCCGGATGTTGTCACCATGGACATTACCATGCCGGAACTTGACGGACTGGGGTGCCTGGTGGAGATGCTCAAGATCAAGCCTGAAACCCGTGTGCTCATTGTAACGGCTTTGTCGGATCCGGAAACAGGCCTGGACGCGGTACGTAAAGGAGCCAAGGGATATCTTACAAAACCCTTTTCGCAGGAACAGCTGCGGGAGGAAATAACCCATATCCTGGGAGGTATGACATGACCGAAACTCAGCTGCGTGCATTTATTCAGGTTGTGGTTGATTTTTTTAACGAGGTTAGCTCGGACGGGGCGCACATGGGGATCCCGTATATGCGGGAGGGGGATACCATTCTGCTTGATCATACCGGATTAATTGGCATCTCCGGTGCCCAGCGGGGCGGGATATACGTCACTGCAGACGAGGCGATGCTGAGGGAGCTGGCAGGGATCATTCTTGACGGCAGCGATATCAGTCCGGAGGATGTGGTGGATATGGTTGGTGAGCTTACCAATACCATTGCCGGGAATGTAAGGAGAAGCTTCGGCAGCGGGTTTATGATCTCGGTGCCGATTGTACTGCGAGGGAAACCGGATGATATTCTCATGAAGCTGCAGCCGCCGGTGTTCGTGATACCGATTGAATGGCGCGGTCATAAGCTGTATTTATCGGTAGGTCTTGAGTAATCGGGCTGCTGAAGGGGGATGACATGACTATTGATCTGACTGTTGAACTGATTGATACCCTGTGGGTAATAACCGCAGCGACCCTGGTATTTTTTATGCAGGCCGGGTTTTCATTTCTGGAATCAGGTCTGACCCGTTCGAAGAACAGTATAAATGTGGCGATAAAAAACCTTACCGACCTTGGAGTATCAATACTCTGCTACTGGCTGTTCGGTTTTGCCCTGATGTTCGGGGTCAGCCGTTTGGGTATTCTGGGATCCAGCGAGTTCTTCTTTGCCGCAGATGGAAAGATGTGGGCGGCAGCCTTTTTTCTGTTTCAGGCTATGTTCTGCTCTACAGCGGCCACGATTGTATCAGGTGCGGTAGCCGAACGGATGCGATACATCAGCTACATTGCCTCTACGGTTTTGCTCGCTGCCTTTATTTATCCTGTACTGGGACACTGGGTGTGGGGCGGGGCATTTCTCGGCGGCAACGGAGGCTGGCTTGAATCAATGGGATTCATGGATTTTGCCGGGTCCACGGTAGTTCATTCAACGGGAGGATGGATTTCTCTGGCTGCCTTGCGTATCATCGGTCCCCGGACTGGACGCTTCGATGAACCGGGCAGGAAGATTCCCGGTTCGAATATTCCGATGGCTGTTGTCGGGGTTATGATTCTGTGGTTTGGATGGTTTGGTTTTAACGGCGGCAGTACCCTGGGATTGACCAGTAATGTACCGCAGATTCTGGTGAATACGGCTATCGCGGCCGCAGCAGGCATGGTGGTTTCGCTTGCTATCGGCTGGCCTGTTATGGGGTACCCCGATGTCGGTTTGGTTCTGAACGGCTCCCTGGCAGGACTTGTGGCGATAACGGCAAATGCCCCGTTTGTAAACGAATGGCAATCGGTCATAATCGGTGGCATCGGTGCCATAGTGATGCTGGCAGCCGTGGCAGGTCTTGAACGGCTGCGAATCGATGATGCCGTCGGGGCAATACCGGTGCACCTTGCGGCGGGTATCTGGGGAACATTAGCTGTGGCGTTGTTCGGCAGCCGGGAGCTGTTGGGAACCGGCCTCTCGATGATGGAGCAGCTAGGGGTGCAGGCCTTAGGAATTATCGCGGTCGGAGGGTGGGCCTTTGGGGTTCCGTACGGAATCCTCTGGTGGCTGAACCGGTATGTCCCGCTGCGGGTTACCCCGGAGCAGGAGGCAACCGGTCTGAATGTGGCTGAACACGGGGCAACTACAGAGGCGTATGATCTGTTTAATGTGATGGAAAAGCATCAGCGCAGCGGCGATTTGAGTCTGCGTGTCCCGGTTGAGCCGTTTACCGAGGTCGGCGCAATCGCCCGTCAATATAATGCCGTACTGGACAGTCTGGACGAGAACGTGGTTGCAAAATCTGAATACCTGGTGATCCTTGACAACGTGAAGGACGGTTTGTTTCTGATAGATGAGGATATGCGCATTGCTCCGTCGTATTCGCGTCCGGTAGAGAGCCTCCTCGGAGTGTCTCAGCCGGCCGGACAGTCGCTGCTGAGTATACTGTCCTCACTGCTGCCGGAGCAAAAACTGCGCTCGGTACGTGAGTTTCTGGCGCTGTGCTTTTCCGACACAGTCGACCACCGCACCGTACTCAAACTGAATCCGCTGCAGCAGGAAGAGTTCTTTTTTGACCATGGCGATGGAATAATTGCCAGCAAGCATCTGCAGTGGAGCTTTACGCGTATAACCGGGGCCCTGAACGGTCGCATGCGCCTGATGGTGCTTGTCCGGGATGTGACCACACAGGTCGAATTGGGGGAGAAGATGGAGCAGCAGCAGCGGGAGAATACAGGGGAGATGGAGCTGCTCTATCGTATCCTGCATATCGAGCCGGGAATGCTGCGTGAGTTTATTCAGGGTGTGGAACAGAATATCAGACGCATTAATGAAGAACTGGAAAGCGGTACTGCCGGTCGCAAACTGGATCACCTTTTTGCACTGGCACATCGCATAAAGGGTGATGCAGCGCTGCTGGGACTGGATTTCATTGCAGAACGTGCTCATGATCTGGAGGACGAGTTTGATGCCTTGCGGAAAAGAAAGTCGGTGAAAAACGAGGACTTTCTGCCTCTTGCAATTACCATGAGCAGGTTGTCGTCCATGGCAGGCAAGGCGCGCGCGGCTACTCAGCGGCTTTCAAATTTCCAGCGAAGCTTTGCGTCTCAGGACGAAACGGACTCGGGTTATCTGCAGGCCTCGTTACAGAAAACCGTGGAGCGAATAACCAGGGATACCGGGAAATCTGCCGGACTGGAAATGGATATCCACAGTCAGCTAATCCCCGATCATTTGCGGCGCAGTCTGCGAGATGCGCTTATTCAGCTGGTCCGCAATGCAGTTGTACACGGGATTGAGGATCCGGAAACCCGTATCTCGGCAGGCAAACCCCCGCAGGGCACCATTCTGGTTCGGATGGTTCGTGAACAGATTGCGGAAAACGGGATACTCGCGGTAACGATTCGGGATGATGGCGCTGGATTGGATCTGGCCCGGCTGAAACAGCGAGCGCTGGAGACCGGGCGCTTTCCTGAACAGGTGGTTGCATCCTGGTCGACCGCAGAGGTAGCTCGACTGATTTTTACCGGCGGCATATCCACCTCGGGGGCAGTCGACCTGCACAGCGGGCGGGGGATTGGAATGGCAGTTGTCGGCTCGGTAGTCCAGGAGCATCGGGGACGGATATCCGTAGTGTATCAGACCGGAAACTATACCGAATTCACCCTGCGGTTTCCGCTTTCGGGCAGCGAACAGGCTGATAATCTGCCTGAGAACCCGGTAGTTGAGCAGCTTGTACCGGAACCGATCCATGTTTGATGCTGTTCAGGCTGCCCCGGAGCGGCTATGAGCGGTGCAGCTTGCGTCCGCGTACCGGGCCCTCGGGGGCGACAATCGCTGTCAGGGCAAACAGGGTGAATGCAACCAGTACAATCGTGCCGCCTGATGCAACGTTCAGAATAAAAGAGAAGTAGAGTCCGAACGCGGCCGATGCGGCCCCAACCCCGGCGGATATGGCCATCATAACCGGCAGACGGTGGGTGAGCATGGAAGCGGTTGCACCAGGGATAATAAGCATTGCCACTACCAGTATAACCCCGACCGTTTCCAGGCTGGTAACGATTGTAAGTGTGAGCAGAAGCATGAGTCCGTAGTGAATAACCCCGGTGGGCATGCCGATAGCGCTGGCATGGGTAGGATCAAAGCAGTACAGCAGCAGCGGCTTGTAGAAAAGAAGCACGCAGGCCAGCGCCAGCACCCCGGTGATCATGGTGGTTGCCAGCAGCTGTGTGCTTACCCCGAGCACGTTTCCGAACAGGATGTGCATAAGGTGGGTGGAGGTCGCGATGCGCGAGATCAGAACCACCCCGAGCGCGAATGTAGCGGTAAAAAGAATGCCCATCGCGGAGTCTTCCTTGATTCGGGTGTTTCGCTGCAGAAAGCCTATGCCGATAGAGGTAACCGAACCGCTGATAAAGGCCCCGATGAACAGAGGGGCACCCAGCAGATATGCCAGTGCCACGCCGGGAAGTACCGCATGGCTGATTGCATCCCCCAGCAGCGCCCATCTTTTTAGCACCACATAGCATGAGAGCACGCCGCAGACGGTACCGACAACAAGCGAGGTTAGTAATGCACGCTGCATAAAGGCATACTGAAAGGGATCGGATATCATGTCCGGCAGAAGATTGATGAAAAACATCAGTACAGTGGTGATACCGTCAATAACGGGTTCAAGCAGGATCATATCCGCACCTCCTGTCTATGGTAGCCGCGTTCGAGTGATTCTCCAGCAAGCATTTCGGCGGGATCGCCGAATGCAACGATTGAATGATTCACCAGTACAACCAGATCCGCACACTCCCGCACGGTTGGAAGGTCATGGGTCACCATAATGACCGTCTTGCCCTGTTTGCACAGCGAAGACAGAATATCCAGGATTATTTTCTCGGAATGACGGTCCACACCGGCAAGAGGCTCATCCAGCAGCAGAATTTCCGGCTCCTGGGCAAGTGCGCGGGCAAGAAAGACCCGCTTTTTCTGCCCTCCGGAAAGGGCGCCGATTGGTCTTTTACGTAGGTCGGAGATCTCCATACGCTGCATGGCTTCTCTTGCTTTGTCATGGTGATGTCGGCC